>DATBQC010000577.1:0-1505 GCA_036561065.1 Methylobacter sp.
CGGTACGTGCCAGTGATCCACATCGCGGGCAGGGTCGGCGCGGCTCAGATGCCGCTTCCTCAATGGGTATTCCACACTTGCTGCAAGTCCAGTGTTGCATACGATCCATCCCTTCACCAACTATACCCCCGTGATGGCTCAAAAACGATCCATGTTGCGCTTCAAGTTATAACTTGGGTATGGTCTTAGGACAGTAGCTATTCATTTCTAGATTTACAGGCAATGTGCTCGATGCCCAAAGCGCTTACATAGACAGATTGCATGAGGAGTACAATTTTTGAATACTCGAGTTTTGCTGATAGCGAACCAGCCGCATGTGCGGCGACTTGGTAGGGATGAAAGAGGACTACAATTCCTGTCTCATCAAACACAAACGAAGAGAAATCCTTCCAGCTCGTCGTACCGTTGAGTACCATTCTGCTTCTACCAGCTCATCACCTATTTTGTGTTCCAATAGCTGTCGACGAACTAACGTTTGTATTTCAGAGAATGCCCTCTCGGATTCTGTAAAAATCTGCTCAAGAGACTTTATGGGTACAACTGGTTCAATTAGGTAACAAAAAGTCTTATACATCAAACAAGGGTGCGCGCCTCCGGCACCATAGGTGTAAATGTTGTACTGTAAATTGATGACTTTTCCGACAATGATCGGTTTTCCACATCGGGCCTCATAGGTATTTATACGTCTCCATTTTTCTTGACCAAAATTGAAATTGAGATACTCAGACGGAATATTGAGCATTACAAGACGCTCGCTCATTACTTCAGATGTTAATATCCCACGTACAACGTCGGTAATCTCGGAAATCTTAGGATAGTCACTGGATGAAAAGTGTAGCAGTTGAAATTCAGCTTCATATCCCGGGGCACCATTCCAGGTGTCACGATAGATCGATGAAGTCCATCTCACGCTCGATTTAGTTTGAGTTTCCTCAATATTTGCTCCTAGGCGAGTGAGCTGGTTGCGAATTGCATCTTCGATCTCAGCATTACAATCGCTATGGTTTGCACGAGTAAAATGTATACTTTTAATTTGCTCAGGAACAGGTGCATCGTCATCGAGTAGTACGGGAATTACATAAATATCGTCTATCAGTTTTTCATTAAGTTTATCTAACGCTAGTCGTAATTCTCGCTGCACGTAGCCTCTGCGGTCGTAAGAATTATTTGATATAAAAATTAGTATCAGTGATGCTTTGTTGAGCGCTCTCTTTATTTCGAAGTCCCAATTCTGACCCGGCTTTAAGCAGCGGACGTCAATCCATACGTTGAACCCATGGGATGTGAGGTGATCGAAGAAAGGCAACACTCGGTCACGATCCGGTGTCGCGTAGCTAATAAAAATCAATGGGGGGTCGGTTTCCATATGTCATTGACTCGAAAGAATGGCCCATTAGCCGAAATGATGTTGCCCCGGCGAGTGAACGTCTTCAGCCACTAAACGGACATCTACCAGATGGACGGACTTCGCGGCTGAGATTGCGCTTCGGACAAGCATTGGCAAT
>DATBQC010000578.1:0-1608 GCA_036561065.1 Methylobacter sp.
TTACTTCACTAGACGTCATGAACAACAACTCACTTTCCGATTTAACGCCTGTTTTTTTCCTGCAAACCTTCATCCTTGAGCTGATGCATGCCAGCGAACAGCAGGGACAAAAACACTGCGAACAATTGATTGAACACATCGCCAAGACTGCCGGGTGCTTTTTTGAAGAAACCTATCGGGAAGAAACCCATAACAGCGAACAGCTGAACAAAGAAAGCTATACCGAGCTGATCCTCGGCCTTAAAAACAACATTGGCGGTAAATTTTCACTGGTTTCCAGCAACTCCGATTGCATTACCGTTACCAACAGCTGCTGTCCCTTTGGCGACCGGGTCACCAATTTTCCTGAATTGTGCAGAATGACCTCCAGCGTCTTCGGCGGCATCGCAGCCAGGAATTTCGGTTACGCCAAGGTGGAAATCAAACAAAGCATTGCCCGCCACGACGGTCAGTGTGAAGTGTGCGTATACACCAATCCGAACGCGGCTAAAGAGCGTCCTGGCATGGAATATACCGACACCACGCCGGTTAAAGAAATGCAGGATATTAACGAACTGCACTCGCGTATTGAACAGAGTATGCAGCAGATTTGGCGACAACAAAGCGAGCAGCCTGCAAAAAAACACCAGCCTCCGGCGATTATTGCCAAATCGCCGACCATGCAGAAAATATTACAAGCCATCGAAGTGATCGCACCGACATTAGCAACGGTACTGATTCAAGGACAAACCGGCGTCGGCAAGGAATTGATCGCACGTGCCATCCATGCGATGAGCGACCGCTGCGATAAACCTTTTATCCCGATTAACTGCGGTGCGATTCCCGAAAGCCTGCTTGAGAGCGCGCTGTTCGGACACGAAAAAGGCGCATTCACCGGCGCCATCGAAGTGCATCAAGGTTATTTTGAGCGGGCCGAAGGCGGAACTTTGTTTCTGGATGAAGTCGATACCCTGTCCCCTGCCGCACAAACACGGCTGCTTCGCGTGTTGCAGGAAGGCGAACTTGAAAGAGTCGGCGGCAAACAAACCCTGTCGGTTGACCTGAGAATCATCTCCGCAACCAATAACAATCTGGAAGAGCTGGTTAGCCAGGACCTGTTCCGCAACGACCTGTATTACCGCATCAACGTGGTTCGGTTAAACATCCCTCCGCTGGCCGAACGCCCGGAAGACCTGCCTTATCTGGTGCAACTGATTGTGCAGCGTTTGAGCAAGAAATATAACAGGGTGGTTGAATCGGTCAGCCGTGAGGTCATGCAGAAGATCCGCGCTTACCCATGGCCGGGCAATGTCCGCGAACTGGAGAACATCCTTGAACGCAGCATTTTGTTTGCGACCGGCAAAGAAATGACCGAGCTGGATTTGCCGCTGCCGACCCAAACAAAAAAACTTGAAGACTGGAAAGACATCAAAGAACAGGCGCTTGGCAAGGCCGAACAATCATTCCTTGAAAATGCTCTAAAGCAACATCAAGGTGATGTAAAAAAAGTAGCTGAAGACATGGAAATTACATCGCGAGCGGTTTATACCAAGCTTAAAAAGTATGGAGTTATTTTGGCGGATTATCGTAGGGCTTAACCGGCTAGTGCGGTAGGATGGGTACGACTGC
>DATBQC010000579.1:0-1719 GCA_036561065.1 Methylobacter sp.
AGCGATAATTGATCTTTATATTCACAGCGCTATTGTCCTTCGCGATCTTATCCGCGACAAGGACAAAGATCCCTCGTTTTCAGCCAAGAAAGCACGCGCCAAAGAATGAGCGTGTTTGGTTCAAAATCCACGAACGTCTATTCCTGTACAGGTTTCTCCGACGCCTGCATCACAAAACCTCGGCATCCCCGTGCAAACGTCTCCATGATGATCATGCGGCCGCCGCAGAGGGACAAGGGTTAGGGAGCTTGGGTGGCTGGTTGTCACCAGTTGTATCATCATTGTCGTGTTTGTGCGGACGCGTCGGATTGCTGTGGACGTCGCGCTGGCACTGTCGCCAAAATCAGTGTGAGGCTGAGGTCACCCAATTCCAGCGAAAGTAAACTCATTTCAATATTTATCTCATCAATCCCTAAACTATTCTCTTGATCTTCCTGTGCTTGCTCATGTCGGCCCTCGAATTATTCATCCCACTCAGCCGGATAGATGGGTTGCCGTTTTTCCCAATCTGACGGTTTGTTGCGTTCCGCTTCGACGATGAGGACCATAAGAGTATCGTAAATATGAGAGCCGGCACTGCTATCTATAGCAGCAAGCTCTTGCGCGGCCTTCTTTGCTGCCTTCAGCAGCTTGTCGTTCACGGGCTCCGGCGTGGCAAACTGGGCACGTGTGAGTTCATCGACAAGCAATCGCTCAGAGCGCATCGAAAGGCAGCCGTGCTCTTGGCCATCCGGTTGATTTCTGACATCATCAATGATGGATTGAATCTCGCTCATTTCTCACCTTTCTCAGCTAACGCGATGGCGGCTACGAGGCCCCACCACGAATCGATAGATATATCTCCCTCGCGCTGGCGGAGGTATCTCGTTGCGGAGGAACAGGGAGACGACAATTGGAAAGCATTTCCACTCTGAAGACTTCTGTAGGTCGTATGCGCCGCATTTAATCGGTTATTTCTGTATTCACCGCGCTATTGTCTGCTGTGATCTTATCCGCGACAAGGACAAAGATCCCTCGTTTTCAGCCACACCACTGATCCAATAATCCTTCCTTGAACGCAACGACACGGTCGTGGAACGCCGGCTCTCGATTCGATGGTAGAGGCTTCATGTTTCCACCTCTCCAAAAACTCAACTGTATAAAGTTCTGATGGTCCTGCCGCTCGAGTCATAGATAGTAACCCGCCTACGGCCTCCCGGCGGGCTATATTCAATTGTAACGCTCGTTGGAGAATATCCGGCTAATCGGGCATGAAGGAGCTTTGGTTTCACGCAGTTTTGTCAATCATTCTCGGTCGCGCTTGGCTCGCCACTGTTGCGAAATAAAGGAGCAGCCCATTTTCCGGTTCGCAAGCTGAATATCCGCCATTGCAATGTACCCAGTGTCGGTGTCGAGAGTCCGGAATTGGCGCGACTCCGAAGTGTCTGAGTGTGCTCCGCACTTCCGATTGTTGAGGTACAACGGACCATTCTGGCACGCGGGCGAAACGTCGAAAATGACCCAACTTGGACAAAAGCACCGTCAGCCACGACATCCCCACGAACGCTTTTTTTGTGTTGTGCGTGTAGGACTGTACGGACTGGCGAGACATCTTTCATAGTGCCCATTGTTGGCGATGAGGATGTTTCAAATGACCGATCAAGAACGAGACGTACAGCGCAAGCTCAAGGTGTTGCGACATGCCGAGCAGACGGGTAACATCGCTAAAACTTGCCGCTA
>DATBQC010000580.1:0-3631 GCA_036561065.1 Methylobacter sp.
AACTTATAGTTCCAGAGACTCCAGGAAATTACTAAGCTGCCCATTAATGGGCTAGCAAGTCTTTCGCTTATATGCGACTGTGAGGATATTGATAATATGTTGTATTAAAGGCTTAACTAATGATTATAAAGTTCCCACATAACTTCCATTTTTAAGCGCGCTAGGTAAAGTAACGCTACGCTGTAATTTAATTTACGCGGCTTTTCTTCGTGAACTTCGTGTCTTCGTGGTGTATTGATACGTATGGATATTAAAGCATTAATACCCGATCAATCAAGAAAGCCCCAAAACATCCTGCATATCGTACAAGCCGCTATCCTTGTCAGCCAACCAAACCGCTGCCCTGACCGCGCCGTTGGCAAAGGTCATCCGGCTGGTGGCTTTGTGGGTGATTTCGACCCGCTCGCCGTCGTCGGCAAACATGACGGTGTGCTCGCCGACGATGTCCCCGGCTCTAATGGTTGAAAATCCGATGGTTTGTCTGTCGCGCTCTCCGGTATTGCCTTCCCTGCCGTAAATTGCGCAGTCTTTCAAATCCCGGCCTAACGCATCGGCTATCACTTCGCCCATGCGCAATGCGGTGCCGGACGGCGCATCGACTTTATGTCGGTGATGGGCTTCGATCACTTCAATATCGGTGTAATCGCCCATGACTTTGGCTGTCATCTCCAGCAATTTAAGCGACAGGTTCACCCCGACGCTCATGTTGGGAGCCATCACAATAGCCACGTCTTTAGCAGCTTCGCTAATCAGGGTCTTTTGTGCATCGCTGTAGCCGGTGGTGCCGATGACCAGCTTTTTTCCGGCCTGCCGACATGTCTCAATAAAGGCCATTGACGCATCGGGGCGAGTAAAATCGATCAACACGTCGAATTGATCGACTACGGACGCCAAGTTATCGACGACTTTAACGCCGACCACGCTGATGCCTGCCAGTTCGCCTGCGTCGCGGCCTATGGCAAGACTCTCTGGACGGGAGACGGCGACGGACAATTCGGCATTTTTAGCCAGCGCCGCCGCTTTGATCAAACAAAGGCCCATGCGGCCGGACGCACCTACTACAGCAATACGCATCATGACTTATCCTGTTAATTTGTCGAAAAAGCTTTTTACGCCGTCAGTCCATGAAGACTCTTGCGGGCTGTGATGTTTGCCGCTGCCGGATAGGGATTCGCTGAGCTGCTGAACCAAGGCTTTTTGTTCCTTGGTCAGATGCACCGGCGTTTCAACCTGCACCTTGCATAATAAATCGCCGACCGCGCCGCCTCTGACCGGCTTGACGCCTTTGCCGCGCAGCCTGAACAATTTCCCTGTTTGGGTTTCGGCAGGGATTTTTAGCAGCACTTTGCCGTTCAAGGTAGGCACTTCCAACTCGCCGCCCAAACAAGCGGTAGGGAAACTGATCGGCACTTCGCAATATAAATTTGCGCCGTCGCGGGTAAATATCTGGTGATCTTTTACCTGAACTTGAACGTAAAGATCGCCAGCCGGGCCGCCGTATTCGCCCGCTTCGCCTTCGCCGGCCAAGCGGATGCGGTCACCGGTGTCGACGCCAGCAGGAATTTTTGCTGATAGGGTTTTGTTTTCCTGGACTCGACCCTGGCCGTAACAGGCGCCGCAAGGGTCTTTAATCTGTTTGCCGGAACCGCGGCAGGTCGGACAGGTTTGCTGTACCGAGAAGAAACCCTGTTGCATCCTGACCTGGCCGTGACCGTGGCAGGTTGAACAGATAACCGGACTGGAACCTTTTTTGGCGCCGGAACCGCTACACTCGCCGCAGGTAACCAGCACTGGCACGCGGATTTTGGCATCGGTGCCGAACACGGCTTCTTCGAGGGTTAATTCCAGGTTGTAGCGCAGGTCTGAGCCGCGCTGGACGTTACTACGCTGCTGCTGTTGCCGACCGCCGCCGAAAATATCGCCGAAAATATCGCTGAAACTTTCACCCGCACCAAAACCGCCGAAACCGCCTGCTCCTCGTCCTCCGCCCATTGACGCGTCAACTCCGGCATGGCCGAACTGGTCGTAGGCAGAGCGTTTTTTGGGGTCGGATAAGACTTCGTAAGCCTCTTTAATCTGCTTAAACTTGGCCTCGGCTTCCACCTGATTGTCTTTATTCCGGTCAGGATGAAACTTCATCGCCTTGCTGCGATAGCTTTTTTTAATTTCTGCATCACTGGCGTTTCTGTCTACACCGAGAAGCTTGTAAAAATCTTCTTTTGCCATGGTTCAATATTCTATTGTTGGATTTTTGTGATTATCATCGTCTGATATTGCCCCGGATACCCCCGTGAAGAGGATAAGAAAACGGTTGCGGCAATGTTGCTAAACTCATTGGCTGCGAGGTTCCCGATAGGTATCGGAAAGTCAGCATGCTCAATCAATAATCGATGTTTATTAAACCGCAAAAAGAACACGAAGGGACACGAAAATATTCCTTCGTGAACTTCGTGTTCTTCGTGGTTTGATGCCTTAAGTTAATGAGTATGGGGATAAGGTGCGTCCCCATACTGACACTTTACTTTTTGTCGTCGTCTTTAACTTCTTCAAACTCGGCATCGACAACACCGTCATCCGCCGCAGCATGCTCTGAAGAAGCATGAGCGCCGGACGCTTCACCTTCCGACGATTTTTGTGCGTAAACACGTTCGGCCAGTTTACCGGATAACTCGGTTAAGGCATTCGTTTTAGCTTCAATTTCCGCTTTATCGTCGCCTTTAACCGCTGTTTTCAGTTCCTCAATCGCATGTTCGATACTGGTTTTTTCATCAGCGCCGACTTGATCACCCAATTCTTTCAGCGATTTTTCAGTCGCATGAATCATACCGTCCGCATGGTTGCGAGCGTGAACCAATTCAGTTAATTTACGGTCTTCATCAGCATGCGCTTCGGCATCCTTAATCATGCGTTCAACTTCATCATCCGATAAACCGCTGGACGCTTTGATCACGATAGATTGTTTTTTGCCGGTTGCCTTGTCTTTGGCAGACACGTTCAAAATACCGTTGGCATCAATGTCGAATGCAACTTCAATTTGCGGAACGCCGCGTGGTGCTGGCGGTATATCGGACAGGTCAAAACGCCCCAGAGATTTATTCGCCGCTGCGACTTCGCGCTCGCCTTGCAATACATGCACGGTTACTGCCGTTTGGTTGTCGTCCGCTGTAGAGAAAACCTGCGATGCATTAGTCGGGATCGTGGTGTTTTTCTCGATCAGTTTAGTCATGACGCCACCCATTGTCTCGATGCCCAATGACAACGGGATAACGTCTAGCAGCAACACGTCTTTAACTTCGCCGCCTAAAACGCCTGCCTGGATCGCCGCGCCCAACGCAACCGCTTCATCAGGGTTAACGTCTTTGCGTGGTTCTTTGCCGAAGATAGCCTTTACCATTTCCTGCACTTTCGGCATACGGGTTTGTCCGCCAACCAAAATCACGTCATTAATGTCTGATGCGGATAACTTCGCGTCTTTCAGTGCCATTTCGCAAGGGCCTTTAGTGCGGTTAATCAGCTCTTCAACCAGTGATTCCAACTTGGCGCGGGTCAACTTAACGTTTAAATGCTTAGGGCCTGATGCATCTGCGGTAATGTAAGGCAGATTCACATCGGTTTGCTGGCTTGAAGACAA
>DATBQC010000581.1:0-1892 GCA_036561065.1 Methylobacter sp.
CATTACGCCTAAGGGAACGAGATAAAGAATATAAAATTTTTCGTGTCTTTTGTGTTTTTCGTAGACGATTCTTTTGGTAGATTCATTATTGGAAATCACCTTACTTATGAATAAACAAACCGAAACCGTCCTAACCTACCACAACCGCACCAAACACAGTTTGGAGCGCTACGCCAAAGGCCCGGAATCCATCGATTGGGAAGATCAACCTGACCAATTCCGGCGTTTTTCCGGTTGCGAGATTATCACCCTGCCCAAACCCGGAGCCGAACTTGAACCGTTGTTTGCCGACCTGGATAAACCGGAAACAATACCGGCAAAACCGTTAAACCTGACTAATGTGGGTTTATTGCTGGAATTGGCCTTCGGCCTGTCGGCATGGAAACAATACGGCCCAAGCCGCTGGGCATTACGCTGCAACCCGTCCAGCGGCAACCTTCACCCGACCGAAGCTTACCTGATCAGCACCGTCAACGGCTTTATCAAATCAGGCGTTTACCACTATGTCAGCCACGACCATAGCCTTGAACAGCGTTGTCGGTTTTCCGACAATTTGCCCGATTCCGGCATACTGATCGGTTTATCTTCAATCCACTGGCGGGAAGCCTGGAAATACGGTGAGAGAGCTTACCGCTATTGCCAGCATGATATAGGTCATGCCTTGGGCGCGTTGCGATACGCGGCAGCAACGCTGGGCTGGTCGGTTGAATTACTGGCCGAATGGCCGGATGACGACATCGCCAAGCTATTGGGGCTTGATCGGGACGATTTCAAAAAACAGGAACATGAATCCCCCGATATTATTTGCCGGATTCATACGCATGCCGACAGCAAGCCATTAAACATCACGGCCCTGCTGGAAAGCGCGCAATCAGGGGCTTGGTTCGGCAAAGCCGACAGCCTTCGCGCCTATCATATGTATAAATGGCCTATCATCGATGAAGTCTCAACAGCCGCAAACAAACCGCAAACTGAAGAACCTGAGTGGCAGGCAGCCCAGCAGCAACTTATAAAATCATCCTGCACAAAAACAGCAACGCAAATCATCCGCCAGCGCCGTAGCGCGCAACAGTTTGACGGCAAAATGTCGCCGATGCCGCTGACTGCTTTTTACCGGATGCTGGCCGCCGTTATGCCGACCACAGCCGCATTCGAACTGTGGCGCTGGCCGCCGAAAATCCATCTGTTTATTTTTGTCCATCGTGTTGAAGGCTTAGCTCCCGGCATCTATGCGCTGCCGAGACATAACGATGCCCTTGAATCATTGCAGGCAGCAACATTGGCTGATTTTGACTGGCAGAAAGTATCCGAAGATTTACCGCTTTATCATTTGTATTCAGGAGATTGCAGACAGATTGCCAAAACAGTTTCCTGCCATCAACCCATCGCCAGCGACAGCGCCTTCAGTCTGGGAATGGTTGCAGAATTTGGCGAAACCATCGAAGCAGCACCGTGGCTTTACCGCCGTTTGTTCTGGGAATGTGGATTGATCGGCCAAACGCTGTATCTGGAAGCGGAAGCGGCCGGCATTCGCGGCACCGGCATCGGCTGTTACTTTGATGACAGCGTACATGAGCTTTTGGGCATCAAGGACGATAAATTCCAAAGTCTTTATCATTTCACGGTGGGTAAGCCGCTGGAAGATAAACGGCTGGAAACGTTACCGGCTTATGGGCATTTAGACGCTGCATTATAGGTTTGAACAGATGCCACAAAAATTCTGAATGCGGCGTTTTAAGAACAAGTTTCGTCTTTGTTTGTGCGCCGCGCCCAATTGGTTTAATATTAGTTAAATACAAACAATAACTTATGCAGCATTACAAGCAAGATACGACAAATTAGGTTTTTAGAAGACAATCAATGCCGCATATATCACGTTATCCCTAAAGGAC
>DATBQC010000582.1:0-3415 GCA_036561065.1 Methylobacter sp.
CCCCGGCAAAGGCATCGTCGTGCATCATCACGAATGCCGCAACAGCAGCCTCGTCAGAAAAAAACAAACCAACTGGCTGGATGTTGAATGGAGTTCGGATGCCGTCGGCGATTTTCCGGTTGAAATCCGCATAGAAGTGCTCAATCAACGCGGCTCGCTTGCAACCATTGCCTCGACTATCTCCGAACAGAACTCCAACATTGAGAACGTCACCGTCGTCGATCAGGATGACCGCATTTGCGTCGATTTAATCACCTTAACCGTCAAGGACCGGGTGCATTTAGCCAAAATCATGCGTCGCTTGAAAGAGTTATCAATAGTCTTAAAACTTACTCGCGTTAAAGCATAAAGGACCAATAATGACCAAACAAATCATCGAGACCGATAAAGCGCCACTAGCTATCGGCACCTATTCGCAAGCGGTCAGGATTGATCGCACGGTTTATCTTTCAGGACAAATTCCGTTGGTGCCTGAAACCATGACCATAATCGAAGGCGATATAAGCGCACAAATCACTCAAGTTTTCGATAACTTGCAAGCCGTTGCGGAAGCTGCGGGCGGCGATTTTTCTGACATAGTCAAGTTGAATGTTTTTTTGACCGATTTATCGCACTTCCCGATAGTCAACGAAATCATGGGCCGTTATTTTCAAGAACCCTACCCCGCACGCGCCGCTATCGGCGTTGCCGCTTTGCCTAAAGCCGCCGATGTGGAAATGGATGCGATAATGATTTTAAAGCCGCAAGAATATCCGGCTTGATTAGCCGCTAATGCATCCTGTTCATGAAAAAGTCGAACACGCTGAATCAACCGGTCGGCATACTGACAGGGATAGGTGCTCAAACCGCAAACCGATTGCAAAAACTCGGCCTTTGCGTGATTCAGGATTTGATCTTTCACCTACCGCTACGTTACGAAGACCGAACCCGCGTTTACCCGATCGGTTCGCTAAGACCGGGCATGACGGCACTGATCAGCGGCAAAGTTGAGTTTATCGACGTTTTACCCAGAGGCCGGAAAAGCCTGATCTGCAGGATCAGCGACGGCACCGGCTTTATCAACCTGAAGTTCTTCCACTTCACCGCCAACCAACACAACACGCTGAAACCGGGTACATCAATCAGTTGTTTTGCCGAAGTGCGCTATGGCTATGCCGGACTGGAAATGGTTCATCCCGAATACAAAGTCATTGCCAATCCTGACGTCTGCATTACTGAATCACGCTTGACTCCCGTTTATCCGCTGACCGAAGGCCTTAGCCAGAATGTCATCCGCAAGGCTGTTAAACAGGCTTTAGACCTGTGCAGTCAGGAACCCGAGCTGCTGACCGACTGGATACCCGAATCGATCTTAAAACAATACCATTACCCCGTCCTTGCCGATGCGATTCAAACCCTACATGCGCCGGATGAATCAGTATCGATTGAAGCCTTGCAAAACGGCAGCGTACCCGCATTAAAACGACTGGCCTTTGAAGAACTACTGGCACATTATTTAGTCTTAAGAACAACTCGAAATAAGACCAAAGCCTGGCAAGCCCCCTCTTTCGCTGAAACGGCGACCGGCAACCTCGCCATTGAGCATTTCCTCCGCTCCCTGCCGTTCAAACTGACCGGTGCTCAGCAGCGGGTCATCGCAGAAATTGAAGCCGACTGCCGCAAACAACACCCGATGATGCGCTTGGTACAGGGCGATGTCGGCTCCGGTAAAACCATAGTCTCCGCCTATGCGGCATTACTGGCCTTATCGGCGAGTTATCAGGTGGCAGTGATGGCACCAACCGAGTTGCTGGCGGAACAACATTTCCGCAACTTTACCAACTGGTTTGACGGCTTCCAGGCCCAAGTGGTTTACCTAACAGGACAACTCAAAGGCAACTCCAGGAAGGAAGTTTTACAAGCACTGGAGGACGGCGCAGCCAATATAATCATCGGCACCCATGCCTTGTTTCAGGACAGCGTAAACTTCCATCGCCTCGGCCTGATTATTATCGATGAACAGCACCGTTTCGGCGTCCATCAGCGGCTGTCGCTCAGGGAAAAAGGCCAGCAGGGCGGCATCAGGCCGCACCAGTTAGTGATGACCGCCACGCCGATTCCCCGAACTCTGGCGATGCTGCAATATTCCGACCTGGATATATCCATTATCGACGAGCTGCCGCCGGGCCGAAAACCGATCGTCACCAGCGTGATCCCCGCCGAACGGCGCGCCGATGTGATCGACCGCATCAACAACTGGGTCGGCAAAAAAAAGCAGGTCTATTGGGTCTGTACGTTAATTGAAGAATCGGAAGTTTTGCAGTGCGAGGCGGCGGAAAAAACCGCAGAAACGCTGACTCAGGCTTTGCCAGATGTGCGCGTTGCGCTGATACATGGACGCATGAAGTCAGCCGAAAAAGATGCCGTCATGCAGGACTTTAAAAATCACCGGATCGATTTGCTGGTCGCCACGACTGTTATTGAAGTCGGCGTCGATGTGCCCAATGCGGGGTTAATGATTATCGAAAACCCGGAACGCCTAGGCCTGTCCCAACTGCACCAACTGCGCGGCCGGGTCGGGCGCGGCAGTGACGACAGCTATTGCCTATTGATGTACCAAGCGCCGCTGTCCGATACCGCCCGCCATCGTCTGGGGGTTTTGCGGGACAGCAACGACGGCTTTGTAATCGCCGAAAAAGATCTTGAGCTGCGCGGCCCCGGCGAAGTCATGGGGACCCGGCAGACCGGGCAAATGCATTTTAAAGTTGCCGACTTGACCAGAGATTCCGATTTACTGGATACCGTTCAACAGATCGGTGACAGCTTTTTTACCCGCTCGCCCCAGGCCATCCAACCCTTGTGTGACCGCTGGCTGGGTGCTTCCACCGAATATTCCGAGGTTTAACCTGTTGTCCAGCAAAAGCTTTTTATTCAACCGCGAACCCCTTTGGGTAGAGAACCGCTTAGGTACTCGACACACCCTGCCTGAAAACGTCCAGTCATGGACCTATGAACCGGGATCGCTGACCCAGCGTCTGCGTGATTATTACGGCGATGCGATTGGCGTAAAGATCTTACTACAGCAATGGAATACGCCATTTTTAAGCGAGCGCAGGTTGCTCAAATTACACGAGAACAAGTACTGCCTGATCCGTGAAGTATTGCTCCACGCGGACGGCGAGCCGCTGATTTTAGCTCGAACTATCATTCCGGCAAGCACCATCAAAGTGGCTAAAAGCAACTTGGCGCATCTGGGCAGCCGTCCGCTTGGGGAAGTGATCTTTTCCTATCCGAAACTGGAACGCATCGAAATGGATGTCACCTTGATTACCCCGCCGACCTGGAAACAACTCGCAATAGCTGAAGCCCATATCGACCAGCCGATCTGGGGTAGAAGAACCGTCTACGCCATTGCGCAACGGCAAATGCTGGTGAG
>DATBQC010000583.1:0-44573 GCA_036561065.1 Methylobacter sp.
CGTGTCTACGGCTAGGCGCTGCGCGTCCGAGCCTCGCACTCAAGGGACTTTCGCGGCATAAAGCCGGTCGTGTCCTTCGGCACTCCCTTTTTATTCCACGCTTCCCTTGCATGCAGTTCTTGTGCCCCCTGCTAATTATGACCCTGCGCCGGGACGGAAATGAAATTTAAAGATTTTTTACAGGGACAAAATCATGAAGCTGTGCATCACGAAAACATCATTGAAAAACAGTCAGCAGTTCGGAAAAAACGCACCGAACAAAAATGAAATTTTTTAACTTCAACGTCAAGGAAAAAATCATGAACAAACAAGCAATTCAACATCAAGCGCTCAAAAACGCAATTACAAACCAATCGACTATGAACTACGAGGGCATTTTCGACGGCTTCATGGAAAAAGGTATTTCGCCGGATGACATCAAACCGAGAGAAAACATTTTTACTTTTGATGCGTGGCTTGCTTTGGGGCGTGTTGTTCGTAAGGGTGAAAAAGGCGTGAAGGTTGTCACGTTCATTAAATGCGAAAAAAAGGACAAAGAAAGCGGAGAAGTTGCCCATTTTCGCCGCCCAAAAACAACAACCGTTTTTCATATCTCGCAGACCAAAGAACTAGAGACAGAAACGGCCACGGCCACAACGACAGAACAAACTCATTAACACCATTGAAAGCCGATTATGACCGAGCAAATCCAAACTGTAAAAACAACGGACGGCCACAAATTCAAATCCGATGAAGCAAAACTTGTCGGTTCAGTTCCTAAAGTCCGAAGCCGCGATGTTAGCCAACCGGCGCGCGTGGGTGAATTTCCCGTGTTTGTAGAACAAAGCGGAAGTTATCGCATGTTCACCTATAACAAAAAAATTGTGAGCATCGACAGCGAACCTAAAGCAATTAAAACCACGCATACAACTTGGGGACGCAAATTCGACACCTTGGCATTTAAGACCGACGACGAAGCAAATCAATTCATGCTCCAAAACAAAGAGTACGGCTTGATTGACATCGACAGCACAGGCTTGCGCCATCTGGCGCTATTGACTGACAAAGGCCAAAGCACCTTTCTTTAATTCCCTACATTAAGGAGCAATCAAAATGTATAACGTGCAAATTAAATCTTGGGAACCTATCTATCGTGCCATGTGCGACAGCCGGAAAACGCCGCCCGCCGAAATCACAAAAACAAAATTCCTGTGCGCGCTGCAAGTCCTGCCGCCTCTCCGCTGGACATGTGCGGAGGATTGCGAGAGTTTCCAAATGTCTGAACCCTTAATTGGTAACGTCACGGAAATTTATGTGCGAAGAGGCGAGCGCTATTTTTCATTTCAGGACGAAGGCGGCATGCGGCACCAAGAAATTATGGCGCGTATCGCTTCTGCCTTTCCTTTGCATAACTAAACGCGGAGATTCAAATGATTACGATCAAATACAAAAAAACCAATGGCGAGGAAGCCACCGAAATTATCTATACAGGCTACACAACAAAAATTGAATACGATAGCAAAGGCGATGCAAATCAAGTCGTGCGAAACAGCTTTGGCGAATCCGTCGCAAGCTATCAAGCGGACGCGGTAATAAACGTCGAATTAACGCCGCCCTTCATAAGCAAGATGCCAGCACCAGCACATACCGCATTCCCTTGGCGGTTCACGAATCAATTAAAAACACGCCTTGGCACAGATCGGCAAGTCATTGCATGGTTTGAACATCCACAGCATGAAGGCGACGCCCGGCGCGGCCATGCAGAAGCACAAGCGAATGCGGAGATAACTTACCGAGCCTTAAAAATGCATAACGCCTTGTATGACATCGCCATCGATGCGGTAAATATATTTACCTATCTTGCGATGAATGCGGCCAACAAGGACGACCGCGCGTACTTTGAACACCGCGTCGCCGAAATAAGAGAACTTTTGTTTTCAGTCCAATAATTCAAATTCTAGGTGCCAAAATGGATGTATCAATACTCAGTATCGGATTAAATAAAGGCGCGTTGCGCGTTTGGTTGCAAGGCCGATTCCTTGCGCGTGCCGGTTTCAATCCGCGCACGTTTTACGAAGTCGAAAAGGAGCCGGACGCCATTGTTTTAAAAAAAGTCGATCGGGGATTTCGTGTCGTATCGGCGCGCGTCAAAAACGAAAAAGAAACGCCAATCATCGACTTAAATTCCGCTGAAGTCTTATCGATGTTTTCCGGCTTGTCTCACGTCAAAGTGATTTTCAATGACGGCGAGATCCGCATCCAGTCGCTTGCCTCGGAAGCACGCGCAAAAGAGCGTTTTGAGCGCACAGAGGCGCGTATTAAAGCGGGTGAACCGCTACAGGTTGGAAGTCTTGCGCACGGCGGCGGCGTCCTCTCCCTTGCCCTGCATACCGGCCTTGCGCGCGGCGGACTGACTTCTGAAATGGCCTTTGCCAACGAAATGCGCGCCGATCTTACCGAACAGTCAATGACGGTTAACGAAGTTTGGACGGATAAAACTATTGCCTTGTGTGGAAAAATGCAAGATTTTGCATTTGATGAAGAGGTAATGCGTAGCTTGCCGCAGCTCGACTGCCTAGAGGCCGGATTGCCATGCAACGCAGTTTCTTTGCCGGGGCGCGTCAAGGGCAAGCTGGCGCACCCGGAGACACACCCGTTATACGGCCATCTAGCCCTATCGTTCTGCGCATTTATTGCCCGCGTCAATCCAACTGTAATTGTTCTTGAGCAAGTTGTCCCGTATGCATCATCGGCATCGATGGACATTATCAGAAATCATCTTGCAGACCTTCAATACGACCTGCACGAAACAATTATCGATGGAAGTGATTGGAACGCTTTGGAGCCGCGCAAGCGCATGTTGATGGTTGCGGTCACGAAAGGTATCGATTTCGCGTTGGAAGGGCTGGAAATGCCTGCCAAGCGCACCCGGACACTAGGGGAAATTCTTGAGCCGATCCCCGCCGACGATCCGCGCTGGAAAACGATGCAAGGATTGAAAGACAAGGAAATCCGTGACAAGGCCGCTGGCAAGTCATTTGCGATGCAAATTTTTGATGAAACCAGCGAAAAAACTTGCACACTCACAGCCGGGATGACACGCAACCGCTCAACCGACATGAAAATCCGCCATCCAGAGAACCCGGACCTGCTGCGCATACCGACACCACAAGAGCACGCATCGGCAAAACAAATCTCCCCTCACTTGATCGAGGGACTATCTGACACCATAGCGCACCAGCTTCTTGGCCAGAGCATCATTTTTGAACCATTCGTAGCGATCGGAAAGCTAATTGCAGAGCGCCTTAAAACAATGAAGCGCGCGATTATCACCGAGCCGCCTTTACCATTATTTGCATAAAAAAAGCCGTCGATCGACGGCTTTTAATCTTGGAAGGCAGGCGTATCATTGATTGGACTCTGCCGGCAGAGTCCTACGCATCAAGAGATACGCCCGATCGTCAGCCTTACGGATGGCGAACGAACGATTTTTTGAAATCGCCGAAGGCAGTATATCGATAGCTAACGCAATTTTAACTCGATGCTCACGCTTACCCATTCCCCCAAGTGCTGCATAGAATTCAGGCGGAGTGCAATTTAATTTAAGTAATGCGCAGTACTGTTCAGCATTCAATTTGCCAAATTTCCTATGCAATAAGTCAGTCGCTACATTGGCGCCCTCGCCTATCGCACTTTGAATTTCAATAATTTGATTTTTCTGGCGAGCCTCGTAATTCTTGGCGCTCATCACCAGGTAAATTAAACGTTCGGCATCGGCCAGAGCAGCCGCGTAAGACCATCCTTTGCCCCTGCATTCCGGCATTCCTTCAACTTCGGCCGCAAATGCAGTGCCGACAGGTTTTAATGTTATTTCTGGAACAAATTTACGCATCAATAATTCACAATCAATAGCGATCATTGCCATAATTTGTTGCAATGCGTAGCGCGTTTCTCACATCTTCGGGAACTGGCACACGTTGCAAATCCCATGTTTCGGCCAAAACGCCAAGTTTAGGATTGTGTTCAACAGGTTCTTTTTCGAGTTCGCCACGCACATCTGCGTATGGACGTGAGCCGACATAAAGAGGAATGATGCCGTATAGCCGCAAATTTTTCAGGGTGCCCCTGATTGACATCGGCATATCCCGTGCGTGTTTTTCCCGCTCACACGCCAATTGACCTTCCAACGCTCTTACTTGTCGCTGCAATGAATTGATTACTGCGAAAGGGTCATCGATGGTGCCTTGCATTGGTGTAGGTGTATCCATTTTTTATGCTCGCAAAAAAGAATAACCAACAAAATAAATCGCCGACGCTACGAGGCAAATTTCACCTAATTTCATCCACATTATTTTCTTGGTATATGGCCGATTGTTTTCATAGAATGCGCGCAATAGAGGATCAGCAGTTTCTTTCTCTGCATTTTTAAAAATGCGCACCGTGACATTCAATGCAATGGCTACCACCACCCAATAAAGCACACTAATAATCATTAGAAAGTTCATCATGTCCTCTAATCTGTTCGATAAATAACGCAATTGCGGCCACTGATTGTCTGCACAATTAATTCAAATCTCTTGTCTGATCCGGGGTTCGACATTTATTTTTCTAAATTGACGCGGACACGATATTCAGGATTGAATTCGATTACGTGTTTGAAACCTGGCTTTTGCAAGTGCATTAATTTGTCAGCAATAATTCCTGTCAATTCATCTACACTTAAATCATGCGTATACAAAAAACTTCCAGGAACATCAATTTCTACGACAAATTCATTGTTTGCACGCTCAGTTTCAGCGCGCGCAATATCTTTTGACGCCGACACGACTTTTTTAGCTAAATATTCATGGTCGAAACGGTAATTTATAAATTTGTGAGGTATCACCAACTTACCCCACATCGATAGCAGCGCCGTGCATTGCGTCAAATATGTTTCTGCATGTTTGGCCTTCGTCGCATTGCGCGCCATGTCTACCAGCTCATCAAGCTGCATCGAAATTTGAGCAGTTAAATCGACATAACTCATAAATGGCGTTGACGGTTGCATGCTGCACATCCTTCACAAAACTATTCTAAACACACGACAACGTGCAATCGAAGATTACTCAGTATTCCAACGTTCAAATGCTTCCAATTGGCGAGCCGTAAATTTTTCTAATGGCCGCTCATCCTCTTTGAAGACCATCATTTCAGCAAACACCGTTGCAAGCTGGCTTGCGTCCGGCGATAGTGCAAAATTCAAAGTCGGTTGCGCTTTCATGCACCGATCGATGACAAGCTGAAGTTCTTTAAAGGTTACTGACGACTTCATTTCACTCGCTGAAACGGTTTATTCTGCAACTTGTGTTTGCGTATATTTGAGTACATCGAAACGCAAGACGCAATCAGGATGACTACATAACAGACCACATTCCACGGCGACGACAAATACAAAACTGCCAGTATTGCCGTCACCGACAGAATCAAGAATTCAATTGGTCGAAGACCGAATATAAAATTCATTGCGGCCTCGCAAATGCGTTTGCCATCGGCTTTTCAGCCCTCGCTTGAGCGGCCTTGGCCTTCTTTTCAAGCTCAGGCGTAGCACGTACAAATTCGCCTTCCAAGCCTTTCAAGTGCCCTGTGGCTTTGTCGATCGTAAACGGCGCACTGCCACTGTTTTCTAACCTCATTACGCCATCCTTAACCGTTGCAGGCACAGTGATATTGACAAAGGCCGGTCGAGTGAATTGGTTTGTCTTATGCTGTTTGACCAGCAAAACTTCGCCATTGGCTTCAATTTCCATCGAGTTAGTGACATTCTCAGGATTGGTATCAAACCACTTCCCGATGAACGCCGTTTTTTGATCTGAGCCAGAACCGGAGCATGCGGCCAACAAGAATAACAACGCGATCGAAAAATATTGTTTAAACATTTTTATCCCTTTCAAAAATTGCAGCTTCTATTTGTTTAGTTCGATATAACTCAATACATGAAATCCAGTCGGATATTTCAATACACTTTTTTCCTCATCAAAAGATGATCTAGAAGATGAATCATAAGCAAACGTGATTCGCACTTTTTTATTTGCTCCGTAAGTTATTGTTGCAAGTCCTGGGGCGCTAATAACGATATTTTTAGCTTCAACATCAAACACACCTTTTAATTTTTCAGTATCCCGAACCGTTTTAATAAGCATAAACTTATCCATTGCGTCCAAATCCTCGGCATGCTTTTGCGCTTGCTGCGCTTCGGTCAATTCTGCTTTGTGAGCTTCAGGCGGTATTATCTCTATCGAAGGAAGTATTGCGTTACTTCCAGTGCCAGGAAGACTGCACTTGATGTCAGTACCGACCCATCCATATTCATTCGCAACAGAATTTTTTTTCAGTGACACATCACATACTCTATCGGTCAACAGAGTATGAACAACCGTCGTATTCATCACCACGATAGGTTCTTCATTCACCCGCACCGGATCAGCCCCGAATAATTTACCGACATATTCAGCGGCCATAACACGCGCAGCAGTAGGTGTACCAGGCACAATATGATTACCGCATGCAGCCAGCATACAAAGCATCAACAATGCATAATATTTTTTATTTAACATAGAGCTTGATCCCCAAAATCACCGCTAAGTGCAACGGATAGAATGCATAAAAAAACCAACGTACTCGCGGCACCTTCACGCTTACCGCGCATAACACCAGAAACAACGGTACAGCGGCCAACGCCCAATAATTCCCGTTGATAAGTCGCAGTGATACCAGAAACGCCCCCGCAAATAATGCGGCTCCAACAGACGGCTTGCGAAAATAAAACCAAAGAGCCAAACCTAGACCCAACAGCGGCCAGAAGAACTCCACGAAGAAACCGGCTGCGAAAAAAAACACCACCGCAGCCACATAAAATTTGCGCTGGATAAAACAAACCAGCGTCGATACAGCACAAAGACCGAACAAAATATTTAACGGCCACCATCCCCACGTAACACCGCCCAGGGCGATGTAAATAGGCGTTGCGATCAGCCCAAAAGCAAACAGCCTTTTGGTCATACGCAACGCCAACGTCTTCGATTCATACAACGTGTTTGGTTCGTTGCGCGCCAAGTTGTAACTCAGCACGAACACAAACAAAGGCATTGCCAGCCGCCCCGCATCGAACATGATTGGATGTGAATCACCCAATAAATATTTATTGATGTGATCCACAACCATGAGCAAAGCTGCTACCCACTTAATCAGTTCAAGGTTGTCATTGCGAACAGAAAAACTTTGCATCGAGGTCATCCGTGATTAGCGACTACGCCCCTCGATAACCTGTTCCTTAACCTCTTCGACACGAACGACCTCTTGCACCGTACCCGATTCAAGTTTTCTGCCTTTCGCATACTCTTGCAGCAAGTGCCCCTTCACACTTTCCTTGAATTTCGGATCGTGTACGGGATAGCCTTGTTCACCAAGTCCAGCCGTCACTTTTTCAACAGTGTCGGCAAACTCTTTACTCTCGCTGTACTCCTTAACTTTTTCAGCGGAGATAACCGGCTCTTTCGTTTTTGCGCGCTCGATGTTTTCCCTTTGCTGCGCATAGCGATCTTCAACTTCTTTATGCACAGTCAGTTTCAGATCATCCAAATTTGTTTTTTCAAAGCGCGTGAATTCCTCGCTTTTCAAGGCGTTATTGGGCGACACATCAAACGCGGCATTTTCAAATCGTTTATAAAGAGCTTCGCCTTGTTCTGAGCTGAATTCCTTATGATCGACACCCGCATCAATCGCTGCTTTTACATGCAGCATGTGAGCGGTTAATTTTTCCACCGTCTGCGCTTCTTTCCCGGCCACCTTTACCAACGCATCGCTACGTGGTCCGAGCGACTGGACAATGCCGCGCCCTGCATATGCTTCACGGGTCGCTTGCTGCGATAAATCTTGTGCCATTGCCGATAGTTTGCTGAGGTCTTTGGTGCCCCCTACACTTTTCGGCAAATCGTATCCAGCTACACGACCGGACAACACCGCCGCAACATCTTGCGAGCGCTTGCCGTAAGCTTTTTCCACCACTTCGCGGCCTTGCATTGCATCAGTCCGATTGATGCTTGCCTTGTTGGTTTCTGAGGTCGCGTAGCTTGTGGCAACAATCGCCGCCGCAGCCACTTTGCGATCTTCAGGTTTTGCGGTCGCAGCTTGCGCTGCCATGCTCTTTGCATATGCCTTGCCGAAATTGGCGTATACGAGCAATTCCGCTTCGATTTTTTTATCTGTCGTGTTCATAATGTGGCTTCCGTTTCTAGCCACTGAGTAGCTTTCTGAGAAATTCCAAATTGGCGAACGCGCGCTTGTCGTGTCAACTCGATACCCGCCCTTGCAGCTTCTTGCGCATCATAATTACCCGTGTCGTATGCCCACTTAGCAGCGCGGTTATGTGTCAATTCATCGTCAACTGCCGGTGTCGCATAAAGCGCTTCCAAAAACGCGCTATATGCTTCGTGCTTCTCAGGTGAATTCATCAATACATTGAACGCGAGGATGTGCCGATCGGCACATTGTTTCGGGTCAAGCGCATCAAAAATCGGCAACGGTGTTGCCGGTGTATCTTCATCGATGAAATCCAAAAATTCTTTGCCCGACTCGCACACTAAAACCATATGGCGAACGCCGGTTAATGGGTCATCCAATTCAATGAATGAGCCAGGTGGAAATTCAACCAAGCGTAATTCCAACTCATAATTGAGGTTATCCATGATCTTCCCTTAGATAGATTAATACGCCGCTTAATAAAGAAGCATAGTCGATATTTCCGACATTTACAACGGCATTTTGTCGGTTTTATCGACTTTCGCCAATATCGATAATTTTCGCAACAGTCGCAAGCAAGTCCTCTGCGCGATGCTTGGCAATCACGCCAAGCAACGCATAGCCCCAATGCGCATCGATCTCATTCAATTGGCATTGCGTACCAATTGTTTCACGATGAACGCCCATAAGCTTCGCAAACGATGTTTGCGTATAGCCTATGCCTTTGATGGCTGCTTTGAACTCTGTCCCTGTCATAAAATTATTTTGCGGTGTGGATTATTACCGGCTGCGGTCGCCGATTTCGACAGTTTTGCGCTCAAGGCTACGATCCTGTTCCGCCATTCGCGCGGGTTCGATTACCCGCTCGACCGGCTTCACAATCTCGATGCCTTTCTCGAATTTCCTGCCTTGGCTAAACTCATCGATCATGTGCTTGCGTATCGCATCTTTGAAACGCTCATCGACCGGATAACCATGATTCTTCAAGTCGGCCTCGATCTTTTCCAGCGTAGAGGAAAAATCCTTACTTTCCGTGTACGCTTTCAACTTCTCTTGATCGATGCCCCCTGAATTTTTATTGTTGGAATTGATACCCGAAATTTCACCTTCTGCTACTGTTCCGCCGACCTGATTTTTTTGCAATGCATCGCGTTCTTGCCTCATGCGTGTAATGTCAATTTCAGTCGGTTTATACCCCGTTACCTCAAAGCCTTGCGCAGACGCTTTAATCCAAGCCTCACGCTTGAATTCTTCGCTGCCCTTCAATGTGAGCTTGTCCCATCCTTTTGTTGTCGCAACTTTCAACATCGCATCAATAACTTCAGGGTCATTATGCTTAGTCTTCAGAACCGAATCTTTATCAACGAACGCCAGGCTTAATTTCGGATCGGTCTTATCTTTAAAGTGATACTCGTTACCGGCGATATTGAATTTTCGTTTCAACAATTCAGCCAGTTCCGCCGCTTCTGCTTCGCGTCGCGCTTCCAAAGTAACCGCATCATTCGCAGCTTCTTTCGACAGCCCTAATTTATCCTGCCCTTCAATCAAAGGCGCAACATTTGTTTTTACAACAGTCTCAGATGACCGCTGCAATTCAGGTGTCGGCTCAATCGAATTTAATTCAGGTTCTTTCGCTGATACCGTCAATTCATCATCGTCAGTAGTGAAATACGGCTCTTGACGCTCACTGCTACCATCTATATTCGTATTCATATATAGCCTATTGGAAATTTATTTGGAATAAAAAACCTCACACCCGTTTCCAAGTATGAGGTTCGATATAGCACCGCCGAGTTATGTATTAGCGGGATGCTTCGCGCGACATCGAATCTTGGCCGACGATATTATGAGCGGCACTTTGACGCTCATTGCGACGTTCAAATGCCGCCGCCTGTTCGCGCAATTTTTCGTAATGCACTTCCTTATAATTTCCAACAGCACCTTTGAGATTCTTTTCAAAAGTCGCCAGCTTCGCGCCATCCAAACCAGAATGCTTTTCAAGCGTCTTTGCTGCCAATTGAATCTCATCCATTTTGCGGTCGCGGGCATACAAACTGCCCTTGCCGTCAGCGCCATAATTAATAGCTACATCGAAACTATTAATTTTGCCTTCTTTGAACTTGGCAGCGATCGGAGGCAGTTCGCCTGTGCCCTGTATTGCAGGAACGTCAAGCGCCGCACGTTCATGCACAACGATGTTGCTTTTCGTGCCGCCAGTATCCACACGCTGCGCAACATAATCCGGCGATATGGCAACCACATAGCCTTTGTAGTTTGTACGCAATTCACTGCCAGAACTTGTTTTTGCTTCGGGATCAGCAGGCACTTTTGCGGCAACAATGTTAGCCGTTTTGCCATAATTTTCTTTGAGCTGATTGATAAATTCAGACGGTACTTTGTCGATCTTGAATGCGTCTTCAAACTTAGGTTGAGCTGCCATAAAATTTCTCCGAGAAGATTGAGTTAATAGAGTGTCGCCAATGGGTTACGCGACGGATACATTGTGCGCTTGTACTTTTCACATGTCAACAAAACAACTCACAAATTACCCATCACGACATCGAATAATCCTGCGCTGAATCGTCCCCAATTCCAAACATTTGTTCTTCTACTTCTTGACTCATCGCCGCCAATTCCAATTCCTTATTGGCAGCGCTTGAAACACCCCCACTTACCGCATTTGAACCACCACCAGAAGGTTTATTCTCTTTAGCCTCACTTGCAGTAGGAACGCACTTCAACGCCCCGCATTCAAGCAATTTGCCTATTCCATGCTTAACATAATCATCGATGCTACCACTAGGCTTTTCCTTTAGGGCATCTTGGAAACTTTGCATTACCGACTTTGATGGCACGATGCCGCTCAAATTAAGCGACGATGCCGAAGGGATCGGCGCGGCACCCACTTTCACGGCCTGCCCTGTGGTCGCAGAAATGCGCCCCCCCCGTGTAAGATCGAGCCTCGGAATTTCGATTGGGGCAATGATCCTGCTTGTAAATACTGGATCAAGGTAATACCGAATCTTATAACCCAATATCACCCTTGTTTTTTCATAAAAAAACAGGGCGCGCGGCGGGTCTTCCCTTGCCATATCTTTCAATTCTTGTGGCAATAATAATGCTCTTGAACTTTCGCTAATGTTTTGCGAATCGCTTGTACTACCGGATTTCGACATCAAGCCGCGCGGTTTACTGGTTCCCGTGCTCACCGCTTTTTTCGTGTAAGTACCAAGTTCCTTAGAACACTGTTCCGCATCTTCCTGGTCGCGCGGCGGATAAACGATTTTCACCGCATGATTGACAACAAAAGTTCGCGCAGTTTCTTTACCGTAAACCTCTTCAAGCTGTGAAACGGATTGGATGATAGGCAATAAACGAATGTTATACCCGGCTATATATGAAACCGCTTTGGCAAGGATTTGCACCTTGCCGATTGCCGTAAACTCATCCAGGAGCAACAAGCATTGATATTTCAATCGTGGGTCTTGTTCCGGCAACTTCTTGGTGTTCACACTTACCAATTGACTGAAAAACACATTGATTAATGCTGCTGCTACCGGCAATTTTGGCGGCGAAATAACAATGTAAATTGTCATTCTTTCTTCGCGCACTTTAGCCAATGAAAAATCATCGCCGGACGTTGCAGCATCCACAATCGGACTAATCCACGGTTGTAACTTAACCTTGAATTCTGCCAACACACTTCCCAATGTGTTTTCCGGCATGGCTGTAACATCACTCAAAGCATTAACGCAATCATCCGTTAGCGGATTATTAGAGGCGCGTCGCTCTGCAATTAATCCGGCAATGAATTCCTTGATTGGTTTGCCCGTGCCGTTGCTACGGCCATAACGGAAAACTTCGCCGACCGTTACCGTCGCGCCTTCGGTTTCCATCAAGTACAGGCACAGACCCAAGAACAACGAACGCGCACCAGATTTGAAGAAATCATTCTCGTTACCTTCATCGGCAAAAAGAATATGGCCGATATCCATAATATCGCCGATGCGCAATTGCGGATTTCTCGAAACATAAGACAACATGTTCCATCGATGCGAGCGCGACATCAAAGAGCCGTCCGCTTCGACATCATCTGAAAATGGCTGAAACACAAAAACTTTCTGGCCGTGCTGTTTCCGATAGCCAGAAGTCTTAATAAAGTTCTCACCCTTAATGTCCAACACAACAAGCGAGTCAATGTAAGTCAGACAGTTTGGAATCACCACACCAACACCTTTACCCCCGCGCGTAGGTGCCGCCATGATGACAAATTCTTGTCCTGGAAAGCTGAGAAATTTATCCTTGTACTTGCCGAGCAAAATAGCAGGCTTTTTTCCAGCGCCGCCCATCAAGCCGGATTTTTCTACTTCTTTTGTAGATGCAAATCGCGCCGCACCATGCAATGCAACTCTGTCGCGCGTAAAGTACGCGATCAGCCCGCCTATCGTTGCAATAGTCGGAAGCAGATAACCCAATACACCCGCGCCGATTAATTTGAGTTTGTAAGACTGAATCGCATAATCAAGACTTAGATATGTGCGAACGGAATTGCCATACGTAGCGACATTCAGCACTGAAAAATCTGATTTCGTCAGCGCCAAAATAAAAAAGCCAGCGATATACGAACCACAAACAAAGATAAACAAGACTATCAAAGCGATTACAACCAGGACAGTGCCGATCTTTTTCATAGTCTGTGTTTTCATTATTGATCTTTCGCTAATTTTATTTCAAATAAATTAAACGTGAACTACGCCACCATCGCCATGTGACAATTGCATCTTCTTAATTGGGTCGTAATAAAGCTCAGTTCCATAACGATCTTTACCAATAGGCATACCATCGTCACCGAATACCAGGTCAGCGGTAATGTGCAAAATAATATCCATTGTGGATTCAATCACACGTTTTAAGTCGCTCTTGCTATATGCACGTGCATCAGGATGTTCCCCGGCCATCAGGGAAAAACGCTCAAAGCCTAGTTGCGGATTATCTGCGTGATAACTGGTAATCAGTCCTTTATTCCCGGAAGTCAAAAGCTTGAGCACATCGAACGCTTCACTCCCTCGCAATTCGGTCAACAATACGCGATCTGGCTTCATACGATTAGCAGCCGCAAGCAAGTCAGCGGGCATCACATCTGCCACGCCTTGCTTGCCTTTCGAGTACAACATATGAACCGTATTGCGGAATGTGCTGCCTTTGAATAATTCTCTTACGTCTTCAACCGTCAATATCCGTTCAAACGGAGATATGAACTCGCATAACGTTTTCATCAGCGTTGTCTTACCCGATCCAGTACCGCCGATGACAGCAATATTTTTGTGGAACTTCACGGCGGCTTTCAAAAAGCCGGGAAAATCGCCTTGCTCCAAAAGCTCGACCAAAATTTGATCGTCCTTTTTTAAAAATTCTCGCAATTCCGTTGGTGTCTGTTTTGGTTTGAATGGGTTAGACCATAAAACGCGGTTAAACATTTTTTGTTCTACATAACCTTCCATCGATCTGATTCTGAAATCAGGTACACGAATGGTCAAACTACTGCGCCCGACTTCGACCGCAGGCGAGCGCACAATCTGGATACGTTCGCCCCGTGGCAATTCCGCCGACATGATCGGCGATTTTTCCGATGAATCTTGTTTCGCATAGCGCGCACTAGCAACAGCAAGACGTTGAACCCACTCTTCAGTTATGCCGCTTACTCTGTCTTCATGCCAGCCTTTATCATCCTCATAAAACACAGACCCAGGAAAATTTACCGCGACATCGGTAATAACTTTTCCTTCAAATTTATTTTCTAAATATGGTTGTATCGGCTCAAGCATGTGCATCAAACTGGTATCGCGCCCGATACCAATTATCGCAACCGGCTCGATTTTATTTTGCTTCGCACGCGCAGAGCGTCGATCATTTTTACGTCGCTCTCCGCTCTTGCGATTATCAATAGCCACATTCTGACGCTGAGTACGTCTGTCACCGCCGCGACGATCAGCTTTCTTGCGATTATCCAATACAGCACTCACGATATTCCAATCCTTGCAATGTCACTCTTTGGTCAGCTTGTACACGGTCGAAAAATCGACATCCCGTGCGGCCACAATACGAACAGTCTCGCCTTGCAATTTCAAGATTCTAGGTTTGATATTGATCGTACTTTGCAAAACTTGGCCGGGAATCGATTGTGCAACGCCTTGAGATTGCTGGTATGACGGCACACCTGCTTGACCTGCTGGCGAATTTTTCGCAATTTCATAACTCATCACGTCACCAATGATTGCAACCAACATAGCAGCACCCAAGCGATCACCCCAACGGTTATCAACGTACCCGCTCGCGCCAGTTTCCCCAAGTGGTCCTTGCGCGCCCGAATCGATATCAAACGAAATCCCGTTTGCAGTTCGAATACTGGTTGCGATCAATGGGAAGCGTGTTTGACCCTGTGCCGATGTTGCCCTGTATTCCAAAAACGCAGTCGATCCTTTTTCAACCAACAACGTATGCCCATTCGCAGAATATTTATTCTCACCGATAGTGCAGGTCACATACCCTGAAGTGCTCGCATCGATAGCGCCATCAAGCACGCAATCGACACCGGCACCTTTCGGCCATAACAAATCCAGATCGGTCAGCTTGCCCGCCCTAACCCCGCTCAAATGCGAATTTGTGAATGCGCCTTCAAGCGCCCCGCTGCCCGACGATCCAGCGCCCGTTCCCGCGCCAGCCGCGCCGACACCGCCCGGCCTACCGACAGGTGACGGCGCAGGAGGTGCAAACGGACTATGATTGCCGCCTTGCAGATCGGCATTGACAGACTTAATACGATCCAAATAGCCGGATACAACTTTGTTTGCATCAACAGGTTGAATATACTGCGGCGATTCACGCCTTGTATCCGCAACTGAATACTGATTGTTTGAAATATTATTTGCATACCCGCTATTCGCGGATGGAGCCGGAGGCGGCGAAACGGACGACACACCAAGCGGCACATCAAGCCGATTGAACTCAGCTTGACGACGCCCGCCTGCTCCTTTATTACCAGCGTTAGCTTGGCTTTCCTTTACGGTAGAACCATTATCAGCACAAATCACCACAGGATTACCCTTGATGTCATAAGTAACTTCCGGCGTACACTTTGCCTTCGTTCTTTGAGCTAATGCCTTACTCAGTGCTGCATCACTTGCATCAGGCGTTAAGGCCGGATTAGTTGGAGGCGGCACCTTTGGCGCACTGGCAACAACCGGCTTATCAAAATCTTTTTGCAGATCGACCGGCTTTTCAGCAACCGCAACACCGGCAGACACCTTCTTTTTATCGGCACCGCTATTGCCAATCGATCCAAACCAGCCCCCCAAAGCGTGTATCCCGAAATACAGACTAACGGAAATACCAATCAACGTTGCGGCTATCGCGCCCATCACAATCTTGCGTTGCAAGCCGGTCGCTTTACCCAATTCCTCATTGACAGACGGCATCGTGTTTTCTTCAACTGAATTCATATTCAAACTCCCGTCCTTATTTCACTACACGTTTTACAGAATCCACTGTCGTTCCATCGACAGCGGGCACGCCTTCTGGATCATATGATTCATTCCAGATGCCGACAGTCAAACTATCCTTGCGCAAAATAAGTCGTTTATAAACTTTTTCAACAACCAGGTAGTCGGTATCCTTTTCCCAAAAGTGCGTTACCTGCTTTTCAGTTCCATCACCAAGAATAGTGAATATCGCCGGGACATCCCTATTATTCGGAAAGCGCAAATAAGTGAACCGGCCATCGTCAAAAGTTTCCGATGGCGCGATTCCAGAGCTATCGCCAACAACTTGCATCGTGTAGTTATCATTCCGATGCTTGAACACTTTCGGCGCATTCAAAGTTTGCTTCAGTCTTAATTCCTTCATCATCGCAATCTGTGCGAGTGTCGGTTCACCGGCATGTGGATCGGGAGGCGGCGCAGGGAAATCAAACGCAATTCTGAAAGTCGGTGCATCGCCAATTTTCTTAGGCAAGTTCACTGCATTAAATTCAAAACTATAAACATGCGCATCAGTCGTTAACTGCATATCGGTGAACTGTGCTTTGGAAAACGGCTTGACCCAAATTTTATTGTCGCCCTTCTCGGCGACAATGCACCACTCCGCACCTTCTTTGCAGTCCGACCAAACACCCGTACTTGACCGTTCAATTTTTTCATTCGGATCAAGCAAAATCAGCAACGAAACGCCCTTGGCCGCTACCACTTTGAATACATCATTCGGGTCATACATCACATGCTGTATGCGATGATCTTTTGCACTTCCAAGCGGAATTTCAAGTGCAAAGCTTTGACTACTGCAAAGAACGGCAAATGCCAGGAATCCTAATTTTTTATGAATAGATGTCATGTCGAATATCCTTTACTTGCTGCCAATAGGCGTATAAGCACCCGCAGGCGGCGTATAACCGATCGAAGGGCTAGTTTTGAGGTCAGAGCTTGGGGCGGGCGCAGCAGAGCCGCTAGAAGGCGTAATTGGACCGATAGGAGCAGTAGGAACAACCGGCGCAACCGGCGTACCTTCCGGCGTTGTCGCAGGCTTAATAGGCATCATGCCGTCCTTCCCGATCGTGCCGTCAGCAGGCGCGACACCTGGCAGCGCTAATGCGCCGATTTCAGGATCAGCCTGATAGAAGCGGACTTTATAAGAAAATGGATTGCTCATCTTCTCGCGTTCCGTGCCCCGTGGCACGTCAGCGAAACGATATGTAAGTCTCGCAACAAACACACCTTCGGCGCTCGGCGATCCACCAATCCAAATCGTTTTCCTAAACCGCACAATTGCAATGCCCGCAGCATCCGATGGTAATTGAACACTCAAAACTTTAACTGTCCAAATCTGTGAGTTCTTTAACTTCACATTGCGCGCATCATCGCCCTTGAAAAGATAGCTGTACGCATCAAGAGCTTTACCTTCCGACATGTCGGCACAAGCGGCGAAATCGTTATTCAACTGTTCAGGTATGTAGCGCTCACATGTTTCCACATAAGTTTTCGCAAACAACTTATGTGTCAATGGCATGTTGCCAATCGCTTTTTCATTGAACAATTCAAGCACCTGAACATCCCCTGTCGCGTGATCCACCGCTAGAATATTCGGCGCGACCGGAGCGGCCATCTTCGCCCACACAACAAGGCCGGTCGTTGATGCAATCAAAAACAGGATCAGGAATAGCACGGCCAAAATCCAACCGATCTTTACCCAACGCCGCAGACTAAGCAAACGGTCTTCATCCCACTGGTTGCCATCATCGATCATTTTTTTACTGGCTTTACCTAATTCAGCACTCATTTTGCAGTCTCCGACTTATATTGGTTCGAGCTAATCATTTCGTTATGCGGCATTTCTTTTGTAGCGTTATTACCCGACGCACTATCAATTTTTAAATACTTCTTCATGAGCGCCTTATCTCGCTCAATTTCTTGCGGAGTACGCTTGCTAATTAATTCTTGGTTCTTTGGATCACGCAAAATTTCAAGAAGATTGTTACCGTTCTCGATTAAAACTGTGCCTGTTTGAGCAGGCACAATTGCTGTAGCGGGAACCTTGCCCAACATTGCTATGAAAAGCATCAGCCCCACCAGCAAAAAAATGTGATTCTTCGACCAATTAACCAATTTCCGTTTCATCAGATTTTCCCTTCAAATAATTAGATGAAACGGAAACCTATTTCATCAATCCACCCTACTTACTTCATTCATTCAACGCAGGATTGACATACGGCGTAGGCGATGCAGCCGCAAAGTTTTGCAAGTTCGTCACATCGTTATCTTTCTCTTGCATCGCGGAGTTAATCTGGTATGTATTTAATTCAGCTTGCTCCGCAGACAGGTTCGCTTGCTCACCGCTGATGCGTGCCGCAAGATCGAGTGAATCCTTTTCATCGGGTGCCGAACCAAGCTGATTAATCAAACCTTGAATGTCTTGCTTGCGTTGACTGATAGAAGCAACCAATTGATTGGTCACATTCTTGTCAGCAGCACGTTTTGCAACGGCATTACATTTCGCAAGCTGCCCTTTTTCAAGGTTGTTCGCGCATTGGCTTACCTGCATGCTCAACGAATAAAGTTGATCCCACTGTTGCGGCAAATACTGGCGCACATATGGATTGTTAAGCAGGCTTTGGAAATTCCGAATACCTTGAATCGATTGGAATGTTTGTTTTGCCTGATTAACCTGATTGATTGCCTGATTAACTTCTTCAACGTATTGAACGATATTCGTTACTTCCGTAATGATATCGTCCGTCAACGTCACACCGTCGAACACCGGAATACCGGCATGCGCAGGCGTTACGACAAAACTTGCCATCATAAATACTGATGCAAGAAATAAACGCAGTTTCGATTTCATGATTACCCCCTTTAAAATGTACTTCACCTTCAAAAATTACTTACCGCCCATCCTGTTACCTCGATTCATCAACGACCTTGCACCTCTATACCCACTTGCTGCCAAATTAGAACCTGCACGAATAGTCTTAATCGCGTTACCTGGACCACCTAAACCTGAACCGCCAACCAACCCGCTCGCAACAGCAGGACATTGGAAAAAGAAATAAACACACATCAGATTCACCACACCGAACGACACAAGCTGAATGCCAATATCACCAAGCAAACTAAGTACACTTGGTCCGCCTGGCGCGATCAACGTATTTACCATCGTCGTAATATTCGTAATCGCTACCGCTAACACTTGATTGGAAAGACCCAATACCATTCCGGTTAAGCCAGCAACGAAAATGTAATTTAAAGCCTGCGATAACCAACCATCGAAGAATCGCGCCGTTTTATCAAATGCCAATCCAGCGATGAACAAGGGAGACACGGCCAACACCGCCGCCAATGACACTTGCGCCGCAAGAAAAACCAGCATCGCAGCAGCCGCAAGAATGAATGCAAACGCTGTAATCGTGATCGAGATAAGCGCAAATATTAATCCAGTCACCAGCCCCATAATCAGCGACACCAAACTACCAGTCGTGAGGATAGCAAGCCATCCACCGCCCCCCGCAGCGCCTTGCGCCGCAGTATTCGTCATGTTCAAACATTGAGTAGCAACCGAAGTTAAATACGCTTCCAATATTTGCACGAACGATAAACCGGGCATCCCACTCATTACCCCGACGAGCCAAGTTTGCGCACTCCAAAAAATATTGAGTACGGCCATTTGGCTAATACCAATTCCAAGACCAGCGCCGATAATTATCAAGACCTTCAGCGCCTTCCATAAATACTGCATGATCGGCTGCTGCACGTCCCCCCTTAAAATCGCGTAACCAAACACAATCGTATGAAGCGTCCATCCACCGGCCACCAGCGGCAAAGCAAACAAGCACAGTTGCGAACTGACACCACTTACATACGTGCCTAAAAATCCGCTGACCGTGTTGTTAAAGGTCGTTACGAAAGTTGACATGTCAAACCTCTCCGACCGTAAACAGTTCTTCGCCTAAATCGCGGAAATCAAATTTATTAGGCATAAATTTACCGCGACGTTTTGCGATCATGTCGTGGTACAAACCGACCCAATCTTTCGGTTTCTCTCCAACCTGTTCAATGATTGCTTCGAGGATTTCGACGTTATCTTTTGAGCCGGACAAAATATCAAGGCATTCATCCATGCCCCCCAAGTCAAGCATCGCGCGAACAGAACCATGACCTTGTTTAATGATGAACTGGCGGCTGCTAGGATGCATTTCGTATTTAATGATTTCAAACTCGCGCTCTGTACAGCCCATCGTTTGGTAATCTTCCCAAACAGCTTCAGGGTTCGGCAAAAATATCTTGGTAGCACTCTGTTGAACCATCGGTCCGCCAATCGTACTTTTCACCATATCGGCAGGCTCTTGCGTATCGAAGATTCCCAATCCATTAAGCTTACGAATTGTCTTTTGTCCCTTTTTGGCAAAGTCAGTGAAAATCTTGTTCTCAAGAGCCTTCCAAAATTCTGCCATCACGTACACGAATGGCCGACCATCCAACATGCTATTAATGCGGTAAAGCAGATGCATCAGCACAGGGGCGCAAACCTTTGGATAGTCCAAAATCTCCGTATAGTCGAATCCATATACATTGCGTGATTGCAAATCAAGCGTATCAACCTCGCAGTCAAACACCCACGAATTCACACCAGCGTCCCGCCCATCATCGCCGACCGCCCAGGGTCTAAGCTTGTTCGCCAGTTGCGTACCAACTTCAGGGATATTTTGTAACAGTGTCGTAATGCCGCGTAACTCTTTGGGCATCTTGAAAACTGCTTGAATGCCCTGCTCCAGCAACATATCTTCTTGAATAGAGATAGTCCCAAATTCGCTGATGGCTTCCCGCAAAACTTCCTTGACATGCGCGCGGTAGCTTGGCGAATCGGGGAACCCTTGAAATAGGTTCCACCCTGTTTTTTTACCGACCTGCAACGTCGAATATTGCCCGCCGATACGACGCACGAACGGTTCAAGGCCGCGATCCAGATCAAAACATACTAATCGGATATTGGGCACCTTCATTAAATTGCAGCACAAAAACGCTTCAAGCACCGTTTTACCGGAGCCGGTCATACCAATAATCGTCGTATTACCAGGCGCTTTATCATCCTCATTGTCTGTTTCTTCAGGCGTCGCATGGAAGTTGAAACAGTAAGGCTGAAGCGATGGCGTTTTCAAAATCGTTACCGCATCGCCCCAAGGGTTCCCCTTGAGTTTTCCTGAACCAAAATTATGCAAACATGCCATGCCAAAGAACGCAGAATCCGATATAAACGCTTCGCGCGGGGCTGCGTCCCAATTACCCGGCAATTGCATGAAAAAACCGCAGGCTGATACAGTCTCAATCGGCGCGGTTTTAAAGCCGCCAGTGCTCGCAAGGATGCCGAAAAACTCCGCCTTATTGCGCTTCAATTCTTCCCAAGTATCGCCAAACACGCCGATTGAATATTGGAAGTCGCCAAATACCAATTCACCATCTTTTTGCTTTTCCTTGATGGACTCAAAATCTTCGATTTCTTTTTCGGTCACATCGCCAGCGGAATAAACGTGCGCTTCCATCTTTTCCAGCCTAGCTCTGCCATCAACCATATTGGTAGGCCGGAATCCCATCGTTTCCACGAACTCGAAATTGGCAAACAATAACTTGTCGAGTGCGCCTGTATCGTATTCTTCCGGGTAATCCACCAGGTCAAAGTAAGCCGCATACTTCCGGCCTTTTGCCGTTGTAATACTACGGTACTCACCTCTAAATGCGTTTTTCGCATAAGCGACCTGCTTATGCATCGGCTTTTTCGTCAATGGCAATTCAACCCATTCGCCGTTAACCATAAATCCGAGGAAATCTTTAAATTGAGAGTAAACGACACCCTCTTTTTCATACATCCCCATACGGGTCAAATCAAACTCTTTTAGCGTCCGCTTCGTTTGTTCGGCAGCGCCTTCAAGCTTTTCAATCTGTTCGTTTTCAAATGCCTTGAGCCGTTTACGACTCATATTCCCCATGATTTTCCGCGTTACCGCATCGATCTTAGGCTTGTATTCGACAATCAAATACAATTCAGTTTGCAGCATGCGCATGCCTGCAAACGTGTCGTAATACTGATTCGCTACAATCTCGGAAAAGTCATTGTTATAGTTGCCGGAAAGCCGCATATCCATCTTGCGGCGCACGCAATGGCGATACACGCGAAATTCACCACCGTTTAAACTCGTATTGAGCCATGTCACTAAAAGACGATGATAAGCATCAATCTTATCTTCACCCAATGTGTCAAACGTCACACCGTCAACCTTGAACAATGTTTGATACGATTTATCAATCGTTCTTACAGCATATTGCGAGACATGGAAATCTTGCTTGATATACCTTGCCATTGGCACTTCATTTTTGGCTAAAGCTTGCGCTTCTGGAACGATTTCCATGTCTCTCCCTCTGCAATATGTTTTTTACTGCTTTTGAATTTTATTTGAAATAAATTTTGCTTTTTTTCTGCAAGCTTACTTACTTCTTACGCTTTGGTTCATACGGTGCATAGACATATTCACCGCGTTTCCCGAAGTTGTTTTGTTCTAGCTTAATCTTCAGCAGCAAGAACAATTGATGCAGCCGGTACGGGTCTTTTTTAGTCACTTCGCGCACCAAGAAAAAAATACTCAGTGAGACGAATATAACTGTCATGAAACCTATGACCAGACCAATACCAGTATCACGCAACAATACAACCATCCATAACAACACCAGGAAACTTACGAACATCCACAACACACCGAATAAGAACGGCATTCCGAGGAAGAGGGGCGGGCGTATCGCCCCCCTGAATACGCGGACTTTCATTACAGGACTTTGAAGAAAATACCGGCAAGCGTGGCGGCACCGCCAATAAACACCGCACCCATGAAGACGTGACCGACATCAGACCATTCGTGTTTCTTGAACATCATTTTGTAACCTTGAAGCATGATGCAGATCGTCACAACACCAAGACCGGAATACAGTAGCCACGAACCGATCGTAGACATCAAACTAACTGACTGCGTTGAAACCGCATCATTTTGCTGCGACAGATTCAAAGCTTGCTGCGCAAACGCTGCACCAGATGCAGCGAGCGAAGCAACCGCGACAATCGCAAATTGACCCACTTTTTTTGCTAATGAACGGCAGTTCTTAAACAATTTCATCTTCCATCTCCCTGTACGTAAATAAAAAGAAAAACACGCGAACAAATGTCGAAACTACCGACAAATTTTAAGTAATCACAATACATTTAGTCAACACATTTATTAATAATAATTTAATGCTCTAATTGTTAAATTTCGGCTTGCCTTTTACGTCTTCGTAAGTCACTTTACAGCCGTCCTTATACCCTAAACAGCCCCAAAATTTGTAAGATTTTTTGTTCTTTTTCCCTGAGCGTAGTGTCAGTCCTTTACCACAACTTGTACAAAAATGAACAGGCGCTTCCGCTTCCGGGAACGAAAATTTAACAATTGTTTTCTCTTGCTCATCGACAACCAAATTAAGTGCTGCCTCGAAAGGCTTATTTGTCTTGCTTGACGTAAATCCTTTTAGCACTTTCGTTATGCCATTACTCAACAGTTCTTCAACATCAGCAACGGTAATTGCTCTACCCGCGATGTTCATGCTCACGCTAAAATTACCGCAATCACATACATACGAATATTTAGAAGGCCGGATGCAATCAGGCTTTTCACATTCAGGGCAAACTCCCTTCACAGGAGGAACTAAAAATTTCGGCGTGTATTCCGCTTTTTGCTGCAACGGCTTGACCAGTTCAGCGCAAAAGCGCTGAATGTCTCCGGTAAACTCACTTTCCGCAATCTCGCCACGCTCGATCATGCGCAATCTGAGTTCCCATTCCCCCGTTAATTCTGGTGAACATAAAGACTCGGCACCGAAACTTCGCAGCTCACGAATGACAGACGCACCTTTTTGGGTGATCCGCAGGAATTTCTCTGCACGCCCTAAGTCCGGCGTCTTCGTCGCGCCGTTAGGCGTCTTATTTGCCAACAAGGATTCGATAATGCTTGCCCGTGTCGCAGACGTTCCTAGTCCTCTATCACTTAACGCACCGGCCAACTCTTCATCATCAACATAGCGGCCTGCATGCTCCATCGCGCCAAGCAACGTATCTTCAGTAAAGAAAGAGGGCGCTCTTGTACTGCTTTCAATGCTACGTAGTCCCAGGAACCTTACGGAACCAGCCCCATCGATAGGCGGCAAGCTAACATCCCCTTCATCAGCTTTCTTATCCTTTTCCTTTTCCGTATCGCCAGCAACAGCAAGCCACCCCTGATCGGTCGTAACCTTACCCTCAACCTCGAATTGCGCCTTATTCGCCAGTTCAATTGTTCGTACCGTCTTATCGATCAGCGCCGGAGGGTAAAAAGCTTGGCAAAATACGAGGCAGACCGCCTCGAATACTTGTTTTTCCACTGCGCTTAAAGCGGCACCTGTGACCGACTCACCGCCGATCGGGATAATAGCGAAGTGATCGGTAATCCCTTTATCATCAAAAACGCGCTTACCTGGACGCATCACAACCGATTCGGCATCATGATCCAGTGTTGCAAAACCGCGCTTTAGATAATCCGGCACCAATTTACTTACCGAAAGGTATTTAAAAGCATCCATCGCCTTGCGATGATAATCTTCAGGAAGCCTCTTACTATCCGTTCTCGGATAACTCAGCACCTTATGCTTCTCGTATAACGATTGCACCGTTTCAAGCGTGTCAGCCGCGCTCATCCCGAATGTACGGTTCATTTTCCGCTGCAAGCCGGTCAAGTCATACAAGAAGGGCGGATTGCGCTTTGTCGGCGTGGTTTTATCACTTGCCGCAACCACAACTGCATCGGCAGGACTCGCACACGACGCGGCTAACGCCTGGCTAATCTCAAGTGTTTTACCTTCCCACGGAGCAGCTTCGACAAGTTCCGCCTCAAATTCAATCGGCGATTTATTTGAAATAAATTTTGCAATCGAACGCCAAAATTTAGTTGGTTTGAATGTTGCAATTTCGTATTCGCGGTCGTAAACAATGCCCAGGGTAGGGGTGCGAACTCTTCCGACTTGGCATATATCATTACTGCCTGCAATGTGCCGTTTAAGCTGCGTCACCGCTCGCGTCCCGTTAATCCCTACTAAAAAATCTGCAATTGAGCGACAACGCGCACTCGCTTCCATTCGTCTATCATCTTCTCGCAAGTTGGCAAATGCTTCTTTAATGCCGTCAGCCGTCATCGACTGCAACCAAGCACGCTTTAATTGCTTGCGCACTCCGATAGCTTCCACAATCAATTTGAAAATAAGCTCGCCTTCGCGCCCGGCGTCACATGCATTGATTAAACAATCAACATCCTTACGTAACGCCAGAGCCTTGATTGACTCGAATTTATCTTTCGTACTCTCATTCACTACTGAGTGCCATTCGTTGACTATCAGCGGTAATTGCCCAAGTTCACCCCATTTACTGACATCCTGTTTCGGCAACAATTGGCATAAATGCCCGACAGCACCAATACAAACATATCCACCGCCTTCATAATAGCCACCGGCTTTCGACATTCCCAAGGCACCGGCTATATCCACCGCCACTGAATTCTTTTCTGCAATAATCAATACAGTCATTTTGCTCCCCGTTCTTCAAATACATTGCTGGTTACGTAACCTGGTCCTGCATCCTTATCGGCAATTCTTTCGGGGGGACTGCCCCCCCGTGACGCATTCGCGCCGCCGTAGGGCGGTTTTCTGCCAAGCGCTTTGCGCACGCGCTCGACGTAGCTATATTTGTGTCCATTTTTTTTGAATCCGTCCGAAAAGTTACCTGAGTAATAGCAAGACCAGCCAGCTTCTTGTATCTGGTAATTCTCGCTGAATGATTTACTGGCCGAATCCTCGCACCCTTTCAAAATGGCTTCGCCAGTTTTGACGCTCTTGCATGCATCAAACATATTGTCATGTTCAATGCCAAATTTTTGAAAATTGACTCGATTGATTTGCGCAACACCCGCCGCATAATGCATGTCCAACTGTTCCAGTAACTCAATCGTTTTAATTGCTTGTTCCCGCGACTGAGGCTGCATAAGCATTCTTCCCTTGCTTATCAATGCTATGGCGTTCGGATTCCCTGAAGATTCGACTTGAATAATTGCTCGCATTTCATCTCGAAATTTTGGCGTTACGCACTGGTTAAGCGCCATTTCGATTGACATTAAAATTGCTTCCATATTCGTCTTGTTGATTGGTTATAATTGTGTTCAAATAAACATGCTTTATACCACAACTTTCACTGAAAACATGGCCGACAGAACATTAATTGCAGTATCAAGACAAGTTGCCGCAATGGGGCAATCCACTTACGAAATCGGCCTGAAAGATGAGAAATCGCAGCTCATGATGAGCCGTACCTGGTCACGCGAAGAAATCACCAATACACAAAATATTAACTGGCTAAAAAGCATGAATGCTCAAGGCCGACATATTTACATTCGACCCGCAGACATCGAACACAATTTAATCTTGATCGATGATTTAAAACTCGCAGAGATTGGCAAATTATCTGAAGACAAATTAGCGCCTGCGGCGGTAGTGGAAACCAGCCCATACAATTATCAAGCATGGATCAAGCTATCCAAAGAGGCGGTAACGCCGGAAAAGCGAAGCTGGCTTGCTCAGAGCTTCGCTGAAAAATACCAAGGCGATATGAGTAGCGCCGACTGGCGGCACTATGGCCGCCTAGCCGGTTTCACCAACCCAAAGCCGATTCATATAAAAGAGAATGGCCTACGGCCATTCGTTTTATTGGACTCGGCTACTGGTGAAATTGCGCGGGATGGCGGGCTGTGGGTAGCTCGCGCGACAGAACATTTTGAGAATAAAACGCATACGTTAGTCCAGGCCGCAAAGATCGAAGCCTATAAAAATTATCATACAAAACATCAGCACAATTACGACAATAAAGATGCGCTCGCAACGTATCAAGTGATGGCCGGTAAAATTTTGCATAAATATGGCGCGTCCACCGATTTGTCACGGATGGACTGGATGATAGCAAGGTCGATGGCGTCGATGGGTAATTTTTCGCCCGATCAAGTACAAGATGCAATGTTACAAGCGTCGCCCGATCTGACCGAACGTAAAGCGTCAAGTATGGATAATTATGTGCGTCATACCGTGAAAAAGGCGTTTGCTTTGGCGTCACAAACTACAACAAGAGACAATATGAATCAGCGGGAAAATAGCCAAGGTGTTCAACAAATAGGGCAGGGGGATCAAGGGCGTAGTAAAGGCTAAAAGGCGTCGGGGCATTTTTTCCGAGAAAAAAACGGGATTCCCTTACATGCTCGCTGTCGCTCGGTCGCAAGCGACTGGCCGCAAGCGTCCACATTCCAGGCAACCGCTTGCCTTTCTGAAGAAATTTATTTCAAATAAAATTTTTAGTTGGTGTTTTGGTAATGGTGCAGGCAAAGCAAGACTGTAAATCATTGTTAACTATTGTCTCAAATAGCGACACGGCGGGGGGAAAGAATGCCCGTTTGCGAATAATTCTTGTTTTGGCGGACATCTGCGTGAAATAATGGTTTGCACCAATATTACGCATTTGTATCATTTATGATGAATTATCATAGATTATGATATTTTATGATAAATTATGATAAAACATGGTATTATAGAGGCTAGATAAACGATTGAAAGCCCGGCTGTAACCGAACTTTCAATCTAACCGTTTCCAAACTGTAGGGGTTTGAAGTGGCTACAATCATTTTACATGAATCTCGATATATTGCAGATTTCATCGCGTCTTGCTTGCTGCCTGTGTTGCCGCGTGATTGGCAACGTCTTACCAATTCCCTGCTCATTTGCAATGATTTTACCAATCACCTGGTAAAGCTTCGTCGCGGGCTGCGCGACTATTTGAAAGGAAATGTTCATGGATACTAATAAAAGCAACCCTGTCACAGCGACGCAAAATCCTTCGGATTTGCCAAAGGATGTAGTGGATTCTGTTACTCAGGCAGTCAGCGACCAGATAAAATCCAACTTGCCGGATGAATTGCTGGCTTCGTTGGATTTGGAAGACACAGACCCGCCGACCAATGAAGACGATGTACAAGACGGCGAATGAGGCCGTACAGGGACAAACCTTCAACAGTATCACTACGGAGTGACTAACATTATGCCTATGCGTACTTTAGCTGCGGTTTCTCAAAAGGGTGGACAGTCAAAATCCACTGTAATCGCACATTTAGGTTATTGCACGCGCGAAGTAAATTTACGCTTGGCGATTATTGACCTTGACCCGCAAGCGAGTTTGACTGAAGTTACGTTTATGCGTGAAGGTTTGCCGCCGCAATTCACACCGGACAAGTTTTGTCCTGTCAGTGAGTTTTTAGGTCAAACGCTCAATTGGGATGCGGAACCAGACAATACGATTCATACCTGTGAATTTTTGTTTGTGCATGCAGACCATGAAGACGACGACACATCCAAATTTTCTTTGGCTCACTTAAAGAGCAATTTGGCTATGTTGGAGCGTGCCGGGTTCAACTGTGTTCTGATCGACACGCAGGGCGGTTTAACTGGACTAACTGAGTTCGCCCTACAAGTTGCGACCCATGTTGTTATCCCTTTTCAATTCGGCGGCTACGACATTGCGGCGATTGATAAGACGATCAATCTCATTGAAAAAATTCGTGAGAGCGACAATCGCAATCTAAAAATCCTTGGAATGTTACCGGCCAAGGTTGAAACGGGTTCGCAAAAAATCATGTCCGCTTTGCGCAAAGCGCAATCGGAAACCGCTGCAATCCTTCCGTACCATCTGGCAAACCGAATTGCAGTGCAAGAGGCCACGCAAGACAATCGCCCGGTTTGGAGAAAAGCCAAGACCGGCGCACAGCGCGCGGCTGCTAATGAATGGAAACAAGTTTGCATCCACATACTTAGTGAATTGGCATAGAATCTACAATTTTACAAACTCGGAGTGTATGGGATGCTAATAGATAAAGATAAGTCCAAAGAGACACCGAAACCATCAAGTTTTGGTGCGTTGACTGACAAACTAAAGAACCTGGGAGCGCGCGCAGAAACCACCCAAACCGCGAACGGCGGCGATCTGGCGTGGCTCGATATCGATTCAATTGATGTCGAAGTGCAGCAACGTACAGAATCCTTCGACGGCGACCAAAGTACGATTGAATCTTTGGCGGGCAGTATGGAAGAAATGGGCGGATTGTTGCAAACAATCTTAGTCACGCCGCGCCCGAACGGTCGTCACTTGCTTGTTGCGGGCGAGCGCCGCTTGCGTGCCTTGAAACTCAAAAAAGAAACGAAAGCGCCTTGTTTCATTCGTCATCTGACGAAAGAGCAAATCGCTGATGCACAGTTTCTTGAAAACGTCGAACGGCAAAATTTGAATGTGCTGGAAACAACCCGCGCCATTCAACGCCGCATCGATGAGTTAAAAGCGCAAGGCGTACCGAAGGGCGAAATCACCCCGGCCATTTTGAAAAAATTTGGCCGCGACGATACCGGCAGCAATCGTAGCTGGTTGTCTAACATGATGGCGTTGGGCGAGCTTGGCGACGCTGGCCGCGAAGCTTTGGGCTTGACCGATAACATCCAAGCCGTCGCCGCTGTCGCGCGCCTTGAAAGGCAAGACCCGGCAGCAGCCCAGGCGGTCATTGCCGAAACGAAGAAGGAAACCGAAGCCGCCCCGCGATTGGCAAGTGCGCTTTTGCTGGATAAGTCGCAATCAGCAAAAGACAAAATACGCGCCGACAAAGGCAAGCCACCACGCGCGAATGCGAAAGGCAAGGGCAAGGGCAAAGGCGACAACGTTGCAACCGCGCCGGATGGAAGCGGCAAAGAGCCGGGCGTCGTTACTGTGTCCTTGCCCGGCATTGCAAACGGTGTCGCAATGGTCAATGCAGCTTCGCTGCCTGACACAGCGGGCAATCCGGCTCTTGGCCTTGGCCTCGAATACGGCGAAGGCGAGGGCGCGAACAGCCATGCAGAAACCGCGTTGCTCGATACCGATCAAGAGCCGGAATTTGAACTAATCAGCATCGGCACCAATCCTGAAAAAGTGCATCCGGGCGTACCACTGCTAAACGCAGTGTTGCAAGACCTCGAAGCAGGCGAGACGCCGGAAAATGCAATCGCTATGTTAGCGAAAGAAGACGTTGATAAGGTGCGTGATTTCCTGATGGTGTTTTTTGAAGCTGGCAAAAAGGCAGTCAATGCGCCTATCACCATCATGGCCGGTCTACGTCGCGGCATCTTCGGTTATCAGGGCGTAACTGGCGCTCAATTGTCGGCATTCTTGCACGGCCATAGCGATCATGCGCCGCGTTTCCACTTGCTCAAAATTATCGGAGCAATGCGAAAAACACGCATTGATGCGAATGACTGAAGCTGAGTTCAACGACTTGGTAAAGCTACATGCACTTGATGCCACCAGACCATCGATGCGGGTAGCTTACCGAGTGCATGTAAAGGGTGAAAAAAATACGGATGCGGCGAAGCTTGAGAACGTGAACTATCAAACCGCAGTAAATTCAATCGCCACCTTGAAACTCAAATACGAAATCTACTTGAAGGTCAAGGAACGCATCATCAAGGAATATCTGGATAGCCAGGCAGACAAAAAATGACATTCACTACAAAGCAATTCATCACTTCCACAGGCGCATTCATTGCATTGTCTCTGTTGTTTTCATCGGCAAACGCAGGAATGCCGATCAGAGACGGAGAAAATGTCATTCAGGCTGCTTTCGATGCAACTGGCCTGGCCGTAGCAAAGGAACTTCGCCTCACGGATTCCAATGTTCTCTTGACTGATTCCGATCCCATGAAAGCAAAGCTTGCAGCTTGTCAGCCGCAAAAGGGCGAGCAAGTCAAGGCGCTTGCCTTTCAAGCCAATGCGGGCGGTATTCGTGGTGCGAATGTCGCGCGTGTAGCTGTGCTGGAAGGGCGCTGCAAAGGCGTTGAAGGTTGGGTCGGCACCGCACGACTTGAAAAGATTCAATGAGGCGAAATAAAAGAATATTTTGGCAGTCAGCAAAAAAGAAATAACCAAGGGGTACGTATGGAATTTAAAGACATCAAGGCTCGCATCGGAACGGAAGTTTCTGAAACCGATATGGTCGAAATGATCCGCTCGCAGCCAATCGGTACGAGTAAAAATGACGTGCGTATCCGATCGGGCGTATTGAGTTTTTCATTTGGTCCGGGTGGAGTTTTTTTAAACGACGCTGAAGAACGCACGCCGACCGGCGCAACATCGACCGATAGCACACCTGAGTAATGAATAAAAATCGCAGAAAAACAATTTCAGAAATTGCAGACCGTATCACCGGCCTGAAAACTGATATTGAAATTGTCCGTGATGAAGAACAGGAAGCCTACGACGCACTTCCTGAGAGCTTGCAGGGCGGCGACAAAGGCCAGGCAATGCAGTCAGCGATCGACGCATTAGAAAATGCAATCAACTCACTCGATGAAGTCGAAAGCTCGCTTGAAGAAGCTGGTAACTGAAAGATGATGATGACCCAAGATAAGAACATGAAGCAAAGCGTCACCAAGATATTCTTGCCGAATCCTGAAGCGCTTTCGGCAGGCTATGAAGCACTGAAATGTTCGCCTCATGAATATAGCGCTATCAAATTTAGGAAGAATACGATGACTAAAAAATTCATTGCATACATGCAGCGCGATTGGGAAAGTACGTGGTGTCTTTTTTCAATTATCTTTCTTGGGTTAACGTACAACGTTCCCGCATTCGCCGGACTTGGTTTTTACGCCGGTATTTGTGGCGCGTTATGTGGCACATATTTTATTTTTCATGACCTTTTTGTTTCCAGATACTTTTTTGCACTCAGTCTGATTTTGCCAATCGCGCTAGTAATTTATAGCGTCAAAGCGATACTGCTGCATTAAAAATAATTGACCGGAAAATAAATGACATCCAAAGTCGTAAGGGTCACGTTCAAAGATGGCGTCAGAATGTATGCCAGGTATTCGACCGTTAGCGACAGCATGCAATTGGACATTCTGCGTGTCCCTGATGAGCAACAAGTATTAATAGAGCATCCAGAAAATATTGGTGATGAAGACATATACGACACTGATATTTTAGAAGTCGAGTGGGATGGTGTTCAGCCATTTGATGTAAACCGATCTGATGCCATTGAGGAAGATGTGCAGTGTGAAGTTCTACGGTATGGGAATAGTTGGTCATCAACGGCTAAACGAACAGGCAACGTAGGCGTCATTACTGGTTCGTTATCAGGGGAAGAATATATTGGGGATACTGCGGAAGAAGCATATCGAATGAATGCGCTACTTTATCCTGCTACGCAAAAACGTCGGATTCCTTGGGTGCGAACGATACGTGATTTTTTATTCTCACCGTATGGGATTCTATGGGTAATGTTTTTCGGTCTTTTGATTCTCATAAATGCGACTGTAAAAGAATCGGGAAAAGATCATAGTGTTTATGTTCAGCGTATCGATTTGAATGCACCTGGTTGTGTCATCACGGGACCGGATGGACAAGCAATAAATCTCTCAACGCTGAAACAACAAGACAAATTGCTTTTGAAAAAGGGATCGTTTCTATCCAGTGAATGTGTACAGAACTCCTAACCTGATAAATAAATGAGCAAACGTCGAAGTGTGAATGATTTGGTTTGGATCGATGAAGAGGACGAAGACAGATTCCTTGGCAGAATCGATATGTTATCAGCGGATCAGGCGGAACGATGCCTGAAGGCTGGCGATCCAGGACATGACCCGGATTGTAAGAACTGGCCTAACGTAGAGATTTTGACGGATGACGCACAACCGACTGGAGCATTCTGCTACCACGTAAGCGAATGCGAAATGCACGACAGTAAATGAGCAAGGAACTTTCTGTGAACTCCATGTCCTTTGACAAGATTACGCCAACCGCTATACGTGACTTGAAGAAAGCTGCTAAACGATTACAAAAATTAACACAAGCGGTAATTGATTGTGAAATGACTTTGGCACAAGCCCAAGAAATAACTGCCAAGATGATGGGATTTCGGGATTGGCACGAAGCATTGGTTAGACTAAAAAAAGAAAATTGTTTGCTGGCTTTTAAGCATGATTCAGTTCATGAGCTTGAGCTATTAAACGACAATTTCAAGAGCATCAAATAGACCGCAAGTTCTAAAGGAAGTTTAATGAGACTCACAGTGAAAATGGGAAACGCGGCGATGAAAAAAGCCGTTGACAATGGATTGATACCAAACGGTGTGACCAGCGCGCAGCGTTCGTTGCTCGATGAAGTTCTGCAAGCAGCACTTGATTCCGAATCAATCATTTTCAATCCGAGTCATGAAGCAGGCGCATTCAACATCATTGCAGAGTACCGCAACGATCCCGGAATGGTATTGATGATGATTCGCAGTGCGACGCCTTGTACACTCTCCCAGGATCAAGCAGACGCAGCACTTGTCTTGATAACTGCTTTGCTGAATCAAAAACATCAAGCGCATATGGGTAATGTGTATGAGGCATTGCGCAGTAAACCTGAACTTGAAGAGTTTGCGGAAGCAATGCGGACTGCCTGCTTACCACAATCAAAAATGGATAAATGAAGTGATGAATATTAATTGGCGTGTTGAATCTCTTAGGCTAATTGGCGTTTTTACCGCCGGAATGTCATTGACGATTATTCCAATTTTATTGTTCCATCCGGTTTTCAAAGATGCCAATAAAGGCGAGGGCGCATTCTTCTTTTTTATTATGGGCATGGTCATATTTACTGAAGCAATCGACTCACTGACTGGTAAACACAAAGGGAAATTGAAATCGACATTGGCAGCATTGTTGATAGGTTTTTTAGTCGGCTCACAAATATTTTTCATCTAATAAAAAGTTAATGGCGACCGTAGAAATTCCTCTTGGTGCGATAGTGCGATTACTGCGAACGAATGGGGCGCGTGAAAGCTATACGTTTCTCGGTTCCGATGAGGATGGTTCGATCTTTGATAATGGGACAGGCCTGCGTAACGCTGATGCACTGGACAGGCCGTATGCAAGCATCACGATCGAACCGCAAGAACCAATGAGATTGCTTCATGAAAAACACTTCATGGGCGTTCATAACGAAGCATTTAGCACTGTGCTAAATATCGTGCATCACAAGAGCAGTAAAACCACTTAACCAACCTGTAGGGGGCAACGCATCATGAGCAAATCAAAGAACCTAGTAATTTTAATCGGGCACCTGGGCGAAGACCCAAGTACAGACACCATCCCGACCAGCGGCGATTCAGTATCCAGCTTTTCATTGGCGACTAACACCGACTGGAAAGACAAAGACACCGGCGAAAAAAAATCAAATACCGAGTGGCACCGGATCGTTTTCTACAAAGGACTGGCGGAAATCGCTGAGAGCTATTTGAAAAGCGGCGCTCGCGTATACGTCGAAGGACATTTGCGTACACGCAAATGGACTGACAAAGAGAATGTTGTTCGCTACGTGACTGAGGTTGTCGGCGACGACTTGATTATGCTCGATCGTAAAGAGGCGGAAGCAGCTAATGAATCAGCGGCCAAACCTGCAAAAGCAGCAGCAAAGAAAAAATAACTGTATCAACATAAACCAAAGAACCGGGAGAGGGAATGCTTCAAGAACAACGTGATATTGTGACTGGCGAGGATGTTGTTACGCTCGCGCGTAAGTCATGGACATCCTATGTATTCCCTCTACTGTTCGCATTCGGTGTGATACCAGTTATAAGTGCTTTCATCATACCGTTGGCACCATTCACTATATTGCTGCCAATACTGCTGTTCTGTTATTCCCTTTATCGCGTCGCAGTCGCGCGCTCCGTGATCCTCTTCTACGATAATGCGGGCGTATGGCTTTCGTCCGGCATATTGCCCTGGGCGCGCGGGACATATGGCGTTAAGTGGCGTGACATCGAGGCCGCGACTTATTACCAAAGTTTTTCGGGATGGCTTTTCAATTCGTATGACGTTCGCATATCAAATCGCTTTAACCATGAAAGCGAAATATTTGTGAAATCACTACAAGGCGGCAAGCGTGCAATTATCGAAATCAATAATGCGCACGAACTCAGAATTGCAAATCACGACATTGCTTGAAGCGGAAATAACTATGGAACAATCGAAACCATCTATCGTATTAAACAGCGAGCAGGAAGACCTGGTACGCGATTATATCGATATGCGCAGACGAACGAGGCAATCGGTAAAGACAATCGGAATCGGCACACTGCTAGTTGGTGTCAGTTATTTGCTCATGTGTTCCATCGCTACAGATGCAGCAGTGCCGAAAATATTCATGAGCATGGCAAAATGGGGATTCTATTTTGCCTTGGCTCTTGCAATCATTGGTCAATCATTGAAGCTATGGGCATTGGCCGGTGCAAAGGCACAATTGATTGCTTCAGGCCTGCCGAAAAGTTTTGTTGATATTGTGTCTAAAATAAATTTACGCGATCTTGATAGGGCAAATGCCGAGAAGGAAAAACAACGCACGGAGCAATTGAAATGAATGATGAAGCGAAAAAAATCCTTGCTACACCATACCAATGCGTTATAAAAGCTGGCGAGCCAAAAAATACCTGCATCATTGGTCAATCCGGCGCTGGTAAGGGTCTATCGATGATTGAAACAGTCAGTAAATTACTTCGGCATGATTCATCACTTCCACTAGGCAAAAAGCCTGATGCATCGAAAGAATAATATGTGTGACGAAAAATTACATGCTGGCGCAGTCAAGTCTCGAATTCATGAAACATGCATGGTTGCAGAGCCTATCGTAATGACGATCGAGGGTAAAGACATCCAGCTATCATTACAAGATGCGCTTGCGCTCAATCAGGGCTTGACTGCGGCGATCGAGCGCGCGACTGAGCATGAAGAAGCGTTGATTGGCGATCGAACTAACTACAATATTGCTTGCATTGGCAACGCTCGTTCCGGCATGTCGCTTTTTCGTCAATCCAAGCTTGGCGATGGTAAGTCATTCCTTATCGATGGTTTTTTGCACGCGAACCCTTTTCGCAATATCTCAAAAGAGCAAATACAAGCGACTATTGAAAATCCAAATATCAAACCATTTTTTAAATTTAATCTTCATGATGTGCCGGATACCGGCAAATAAATATGCGCGACGAAATCACCTTGTTTGATAGCCTTAGTAAAACCGGCCAGCGCATATTTATTATCGGAGTTTTAATTTTTACATTCGCGCTAGGCGCGATGTTTGGATTTATTATTTTTCATTGATTTGCATTTTTAAATTACTCTGACAAGGCGAGGGAATAGACATGGCGACCGAAAAGAAAAATGACATACCTAAAGCTGATGTTATTACTCTTGACTATCGCTCTAATAAAGCGATGCCTGATTGGGTTAGGGAGGTTATCGAAACTCATCTTGCGATCGAGGCCGAAGATGCAAAGAGTGCAGGGGCGCTAGGCTTTATGGCGCGCGCATTGGTCATCGCCACCATGCCCTATAAAGACCCGAAGGCAGACGTGTTTAAACGCGAAAACGGCGACTTTCGTTTGCGAATTGTCGCAGGATACGAAGGCGGTATTCCTTATGGAATCTACCCACGATTGCTCATGTCCTGGGTTGCGACAGAAGCAGTACGCAATCAATCACCTGTTATCGAGTTGGGTAGTTCATTGACCCACTTTTTACGCGACGTGTTAGACATCCAAACTGGCGGGGGAAAGCGCGGGACGGCCACGCGCGTTACCGAGCAAATGAAAAGACTTTTTGGCTCGCTAATTACCGCGTCATATTCTGGCGAATCTAAAGTCGGCCAAAGCCGTGGGTTCATTTTGAAAAATGTCTTGATCGCCGATGACTTAGAAATGCATGAGGATGAAATCAATCGCGGCTTGGAAATGGCAGACGGTGAAAACAATCGCTTATGGACACCACAACAACGGCATGAGGCCGGAACCTGGCAATCCAAAGTGCGTTTATCGAATAATTTTTTTCAAGAATGCATTACCCGGCCAGTACCAATCGATTTACGCGCATACAAGGTCTTACGAGGCTCACCGCTTGCGATGGACGTATATACGTGGCTTACCTACAGGATGAGCTACACGCAGCGCAAATCGCGTCCTATTCGTTGGGAATCACTCATGCCGCAATTTGGATCAAACTACTCATCACAACGAGGCGTATTGGATTTTAAAAAGAATTTTCTGCAAGCGCTCAAACTTGTAAAGGTTGTGTACCCACAAGCGAGTTACGAAATTCAACCTAATGGATTGGTCTTACTTCCATCCAGGCCACACGTATTACCAGATATCAAAACAGCAAAGCAGCCTCGATTGTTTGAATAAATGCGCTCGATCGGGAACACTCGATCGGCAATTTATCGTGATGAACAACTCTCATCATCACAAAAATCTTCATCGAAAATATTCATGATGAAGAACTCTCAGAAATTTCAATCCGTCAAATTTCTACCATATTTTCATCACAAAAGTTCTCAAAAACCAAAAAAATCCCGTGATGAACAACTCTCAAAATCATGCCTGCAAGCATTACTTTACGTAAAGTTATTCACAATTTATCTGTGGATAACTAGACTTATCCCTGATGAACAACTCTCAAATAAATTTCCCATAAATATCAATTACTTAGCTGCATTATCCACAATTTGCCATGATGAACAACTCTCAAGGGCGCATGATGAAGAACTCTCAGCGAATTTAACAATTTTCGGGCGGAAAGCCGCGCCAGTATTGCATTTGCGCATTTTCGAGCGTGTTGACCCTGTATTAACATGTTTACCTGTATATCTTTCCTATAGTAAGCCGGTGAAATGCGGGGATAAGTCCTCTTGGCGACCGGATACAAAAGCGCCGCCTCTTGGGGCTACGCCCCGCCAGCTCCTACGGCCTTACGGCCTTCGCCCGCGCTACGCGCTCCCCGCCCGGCATCCCCAGGGGCTATGCCCCTCGCGCCTTGCGCTCACCCCATATCAAGAGTGCGCAAAGCGCACTAAGGAAACTACACATCCTTTAAGCACAACCGAAAACGCATCAAATCGCGCTCAGAGCGATTTTTGAAGGGTAAAGACCTACCGGATTATGAACCAGGTCGAAAAAACGTCCCAAACAGCCGCTAATCGATGCTCCGAGCATTTACACGGGGGGGCAATACCCCCCGATAAAGAAAAACAAAAGATACAAACAGATACAAAGACAAGACGAAAATCATTGAAAACAACATGTACACATTATATAATGTATATATTGATTCACCACTGCGAAGGAGTTAAAAATGGCACTCGTTCTAACCCATATCTATCTGGAAAAAGATCAACGAACCGAGCTTGAAAGGATGGCTAAAAAAAACAAGTCTAACTTATCGGTCGAAGTACGTAGCGCCGTCGATATTTATAAAACGGGGATATCGGCTCAGGAATTGGAAATGCTCGATGAAACAACCCGGATTGCACAAGCCAACATTGAAGTAATGAATGCGACGCTTGATATTGGACTTATGCGAGCAAGTAAATTTTTTGCTGATATTGAAAAAGTGAGAGCCGCGCAATGAGCATCATCGCGGAAATTCTCGACCGTCTTTCTGGTGTTGCGACATTGAAAGACAAAATTATTCAGCAAGATAAGGTGTTGGAAGGTATGCAAAAAATCATGCTCGACCAACAAAAAGATATTGCGGAATTGAAAGGCACGATCAAGGCTTTAATCTCAATGACTGGCGGCAAACAGATCAAGTAATGCGCTTAATCTCTCTCAATCATCAACGAGGATTTTAAATCATGGCGAAACAGAAAAAACGTGTCGATCGTAAAAGCAAGCTTTGGAAAATCATTGCTGCTTTGCTTGTCGGTTCTGCTTTTGTTTGGGTTCCTGGGAAAGCAAAAAATATCTCTCACGGCAAGTATGACATCACCATAACCATCAATATCAAGGCACATTGAGAGAATCGATAGCGACCAGTTCGCGGCGGTAAAACGCCGCGAACAAAACAAAGGCTGAATAATATGATTGATATTTCGTATCGCGCGGTTGATGGAATGTTTACAGCGTTTTTTCCAAATACGCCCGCTGGTAAAAATGCGTGGGAAGTTATTGCAGCGAAAAACGAAGGCACCGGCAAAATTTTCACTGCACATGCAGAGAGCTTAATTCACCAATTGCGCGATGCAGGGTATACCGTATCTGAAGCCGATTCTATCGTTATGACGGATGATGAATTGATGAACGAATTAAACGGAGGGAAGTTATGAGCATTATTACAGGGAAAAATTGGGGTTGGGGATTTCGCTACAACGCTTACCGTGAAGTGAGTTCAACAGGGGAGGGGGTCGATGATGCAGCAATAGGCGCAATTGATGCGCCGGGGTGTATTCCGTGTGGTTCGACCGTCGCTGATCCGATTTTATCTGGTGTTGCCGCATCAACCGCAACGATTCGCGCGTCAGGTAAAGTAACCGAGGTGCCCGAAACAGATTTGCTTTAATGAGGAAAATAAAATGCTTACTCAACAACCTAAAGTGATTCGTACTGAACAAGAAATTTTGCGATTGAAACTTGACTGGCAACGCGATCCTATTTGGGACATTGAAGATACAGACGGATTCGAGGCGCACAGAGAGGAATTGCTGAAATATCGTCTTGAATGTGCCGCGCAATGGGAAGCAAAACATACGGCCAAACTGAAATCCAAGGCCGAGAGTTTGGGTGTACCTGGTAATTTAAAGCTTGCCGGATACGTTTTAAATTTAGAGGCCAAGCTTGAAGAACTACAAAACAAACTTTATCAATAAATTTCATACGTAAATAAATGGAACCGACAGCCGTATTTTCTCGCTACGTCGAAACGATAGTCATTCTTGAAGGCGAGAGGATAAGCCCGGCCACGCTCGATATTATCGAGCGCCGCCTGTGGGGTGCCGCTGTCTATGATTGGTTTATGCAAACTGGCGAAATTGTACGAATCCTAGACGGCCATGAATTGCCACTTGATGAGGCGCACACATACCACGCGATCATCAAGAATGCGTTAAACAAATTCAGTGAGAAAAATCTTGTACGACCAGCGTATGAAAGCGACCATGCGTAATCATCCATCATTGAAATTAAATGACGTGACTGCGAAAATAACCGGCAAACGGTTTTGCAGTCACCATCTAGGAGAAGTCCTTACGGAAGCAGGTAGTTTTATTCAAGGCCGAACGGCGACACGTTTTGTTTGTTATCGATGCCAAGAAAAAATAAAGCAGAGAATAGCCGAAATCAAAATCAAGAAAAAACATATCCACGGATGAGGTGCCTATGTCGCAACAAGTTGAAGTAAGAAAAGAAGAATTTAAAAAAATCGTTCTCCGTCATATTTCGGAAGAAATGGGTACGGAAGAATGGGCACGCTTTCGCAGATTTGCTGGTGATGATGAAGTCAAGCAGCCAGAAGCCGCGATTGACGAATATTTAACCGTTGCGTACTTAACGCGCGGCGAGATTTTAAAGCAGCCCACATTTAAAGCTAAGACCATCGCAGCATTGAATGACGCGCCAGTAATTTACATCCTGGACCGGGGCATTTATTTTTGGACGCCAGAAGAGGATGCGCCAATGCTCATGTTTTGGTGTACCGAGCCGAAGTATCCCTTAGACTGGTAATACAAAATCTTTTCAGGAAAGCATCATGCACAATCCAACACTGCTAATTGTCGATGACACTCCGTTAAACATTCAGATATTGGCCGAGTCGCTTTGCAGCGAATATCAAATTAAAATTTCAACCAATGGCGCAGAAGCATTGCAGATTTACGAATTATCTCATGTCGATCTAGTCTTGCTCGATGTCCAAATGCCTGAAATGGACGGTTACGAAGTATGCAGAAGAATGAAATCCATTGCAGGGAAAGAGGGCGTGCCAATCATTTTCGTGACGACAAATAGCACGCCAGAAGACAAGGCCGCAGGCATCGAGGCCGGAGCCGTGGACTACATCACAAAACCTGTTAATTTGCCTATGCTGCGAGACAGGCTGAAAACGCACCTGGCTAACATAAAGGAAATTCAAAAATGACTTTAGTTCAAATTCTTGGAATCGCAGTAATGATAGCAATGGCCGCAGCGGTCTTTTCTATACCGGGAGACTTTTTCATTTCTTATAAAGATTGGGTCGATGCTAGATTTGGTAAAAGTGTGAGCATGGCTTTTGGCTTCATGTTAATGATTGGTGCCCCGCTCATACTATTGGATTTGGAGAAGCCAGAACAGGTAACAATCTATGGGCACCTAGGTATGGCTTTAGTCGCAATTGCTGCATTCGCATTCATAAGCTCAAACATATATTTTTGGTTTTACCATTTTAAAAACAAACCAAAATAAAATCGAATTACGGCAGCTCAACGAATGAGTTGCCGCAGTCTCCACAGCTCAAATTTAATCCGGGCTTTCCCCATACGTTAATATCGCACCGACACGTATACTTAGATCGATTACTTTTATTTTCAGCAGCGCTTAACGTGGTGGCCGACGCCATTTCAATTCCATCTTCCGACGCGATCGTGACGCCGCCCGGCATATCAAGATCGATCGATAAAGCGAAACTATTTTGACCGGCTTTAACAGCATTGGCCGACGCAAAGCGGTCATACCACGAAATTTTAAAATCACTGGTCAACAGTTCGCGGCAGGCCGATAGGAATAAGCCGCCCCCGATCGGGTAATCTGCCATCGCGTCGCCGGTACGTTTCCCGCCAGGCTGGCCGGTCGAGGAGGGCATTAGACCGATTTTTTCCATCTTATTAGCCCACTCTGTATTGTGATACCGGGTACGCCCAGGATTCCCGTGATGGTACTGCCACAAATGCGCCATTTCATGCACGATCGTTTGCATTATTTCCAGCAATGGCACGACCGCAAAATAGCAGGGGTTCAGGGCAATCTCATCCGTTTTTTCACCGGCACGGTTGCCGAAGCGTTCAGCCGAGAAATAGCCGTAAGCCTTTTTTTCACGCTGTAACGTAATCAGGCATTCCGGCAATTCGCTGTCAAACAGCCTGGCATTAAACATATCGTATGCCTGCTGCAATTCTGCATAGGTTTCCGCAGTTGGTTTGCTCATATAACTCCCTGTTTTGTATTGCACAATACAATTTTAACCGGAAATACTTTGTATTGCACAATACAATTCAAATAAAAGGTGCTTGATATCTAATCAAAGATATCGTAATATGTACCATAACATAACGTATCGTATCAATCATAACGTAACATATCATAACGTAACATCATATCGGAGGTATTCATCATGGCACGCGAAGCGACAATCACTCAAGAGCAAGTAAGTGCAGCGGCAAACAAAATCAAAGGCACCGGCACCAAGCCGACCAATCGATTAGTCCTGGAAGAGTTGGGTAGTGGCTCGATGGCGACGATCGTTAAATACATGCAGATTTGGAAGGCAGGCCAGGAGCCTCAAGCGCAATCAATCAATATCGACATCGATCCCGCCGTGTCACTGGCAATCAGTAATATGCTCACGCGCCGGATACAAGACGGCACCGCAGAAGCAAACGCCAAAATCGCCGAGCTACAAACAGACCTCGCAAACGTCATCACGGAAAATGAACGCCAAGCCGCTGAGAATGAGCGCCTAGCGTCAGAGCTGGCCGAAAGCCAGGCATTAGCACAGGCGCAAAGCGGCCAAATCGAAGAACTCAAGGCCGCATCCCTGCGCCTTGAAGAATCGACAGCGGCAGCGATCGAAGAAGCGACCAAACAAGCTCATAGCGACGCCGCAGCGCGCGAGGCCGCGCAAGTATCGCTCGCCAAAGCCGAATTGCGCCTAGAAGCGCTACCGCGCTTAGAAAGTGAGATTCAACGTCTGAGGGGTGAGCTGGCGATCGAGGCCGCGCGTGCCGTCGATGCGGAAAAATCCGCCGCCGTCGCCACGGCTCGCCTGAGTGACGCCCAGGAGCAAGGAAAAGTGATCGAGGAATTGCGTAGCAAGATGGCCGGATTTATTCAGCAGTTTTCAAAAGCGAATGCCGCCAAAGCACCGGCCAAAAAGAAACCTGCTAAACAAGTCGCTCCAAGGAAAACAACAAAGTAAGGGTATGTGTAATATCTAACTGGCTAGGCTGTTACTGCTTAGGCAGTAAGTTGACATAACGTAATTTATGCGAAAGGCCGAGTTACCGTTGGCGCAAAAAAAAGAGCGCCGTGTAAGGCGCTCTAAAATCCATCAGGGGTGAGGATTAAAACTGCGCGTTCCAGGCCGCTTGCTGTGCAGCTTGAGCAGCCGCAGCCGCAGCCGCAACCTGGTAATTAGCATAATCTGCGTCAAATTGTGCCGAGGCCGTTGGATCAGAAATATTATATTCAGTCAGCGTCCCGGACGTACCAATCATCCAAGTTTTTGAAAATGGCGCATTATTTACATTAACTTCTACGTAGCTTGTTAAACCGGAGCAGCCGACATATTGATGCATCTGAATATTTTCAATCATGTAGTCATAGTATTGCGCATATTGCGGAGGGCAATTTTGTTCCGTAGCAGGCTCATACTTCCCGTTCGCGCTCGATCCGCCGCCAGCACTGGAAGAACCGCTACTCATATCGCATGTTGGCGGACTGAATGACGACCACGGCTTTGCCATTTCTTGCAACAGCTTCATGATAGGCGGCACGCATGGCGTAACGGCCATTGCGCCTTTTGGATTAGCCAGGCACAACAAAACTTGACAACCCCAATCATCAGCTTGAGCGGTGCCGCTAAAAGCAAATAAAGTCCCAATCAAGCCAATGCTAACAATCAATTTTTTAAATATTTTCAACATGAACCCTCCCAAAGTAATTCAATTAAATTTAAGCACGATCCTTTTGTACTTTTGAAATGTGAATCTCTACGCGACGATTTAACGCCTTACCTTCAGGAGTTGAATTGTCAGCTATGAATGCACCGGCAGACTTGTAATACACTTTCATTTTGTCACCAGATACACCATTTTTAATCAAGAATGCGCGTGCATTTAATGCCCGTTCTAACGCAATTTTTCGATTGGCCGCGTCAGAAATTTCCGAATCGGTCCTGCCACGAATATGAATTAACTTTGCATCCCGTGCAGCGCTAATAATCGCTTGTTCCTCATCAGTATTTGGCTTGAACTCTGATTTACCAAATTCTTCTTGTACACGAAACGTAACGTCTTTAGCCGAGCTACTAGGCACTTCCTTAGTGGCTTCAGCCTTAGACGACTTCGATGTATCGGAAGAATCGCCGGAACTCGCTTTAACCGCCGCATTATCTGATTTTGCAGCAGCCTCATTACTAACCGACGATTGCAATTTCTCAATCTGACTCTGCAAATCTGCAATACGTTTATTCAATACGGCTAATTGCGTATTAAATGCGTCATAGCTGATTTTTTCCTGCGTAACAGCAGCGCGTTCACGTTCAACAGCGGCATGCTCGCGTTGCAAAGCAAGTTCAATATCTGATTGCGCTGGCGTCGGTTTATTGATAGCCGCGCCGGTCGTATAATGATTGATCGGCACCCTATCCGATCCGTCAGGAAGAATCGCTTTTGGCGGACTTGAACATCCCCCGAGTACGGCCAAGAGCAAAACAAGTGGTTTTTTACGCATACACGCCCCTTTATTAATAACAAATATTTTAATGCCTAAAAAGCAACAGTACAGCTACAAAAAAACCACCGATTACACCAATGGAAGTATATAAAAGAATTGTACATTT
>DATBQC010000584.1:0-14628 GCA_036561065.1 Methylobacter sp.
AGACACGAAGGACACGAAGAAATAAAACTTCGTGTCCTTCGTGTCTTCGTGGTGCAAATTCTTAAGATTTTTTGTAAATTTTTCTATTGATGATGAACCAATTTGTACTGAACCTGTTCGATGCAAACCATGAACAACGCATTGTCGGCGTCACCTCTTTTGTCGGCGAGGACGCTTCGGGCAGCTTCGGCATCCAAGCCCATCATGCACGGTTTATGACCACGCTGGTTTTCGGTCTGGCGCGTTTTCGTCTGGCGACAGAAGACTGGCAATATCTGGCGCTGCCGGGAGCGGTTGCTTATTTCAACAATAACGAATTGACGATCAGCACCCGGCATTTCCTGATCGACACCGACCTTGAACGGATCAGTACTTTATTAGACCAGCAATTGCTGGCCGAAGAAGAAAATCTGCATGCAACCCGAGAAAGTCTGCACAAAATGGAACAGGCCATGCTAAAACGCATGCTAATGCTTAAACGTAAAACCAGCTGGCAGTCATGAACAATCGACAACAACTCAAAAACAAGGTCGAACGCCAGGTCAAACGCATCAAAAAGGCGGAACGTGATCATCGACCGAATCTGCCATCAATTGGCATGTTGGGGCTGGTCATGGTATTGCCTGTTATCGGCGGCGTTTATTTAGGCCACTGGCTGGATGATATGGTAGAAGGCTACTCGACGCACTGGACGCTCAGCTTATTGTTTGCAGGGTTAGTGATGGGGATTTTTAATGTGTATTTTTTGATTAAAGATTAGGCTGAATCATGGAAAACGAACTGACATTTACTCTCGGCCCGGTGGCAATAGGCACCTCGGTCATCACCACTTGGGGAATCATGCTGGTAATTGCCACAATAGCCCGGCTTTCAACCCGACATCTGGACATGCTACTGCCCGGTAAGTTGCAGACCACCGTTGAAGGCATAGTTGCGGCTATCGACGAAGCCATTGCCGCCGTCGCACCGGAGCACGGACGGCAACTTCTGCCTTTTATTGCGTCCCTTTGGCTGTTTCTGATCATTGCCAATCTGGTCGGCTTAATACCGGGTTTGCATTCGCCGACCCGCGACCTTTCAGTAACTTCGGCATTGGCGGTGCTGGTGTTTTTCTCGGTGCACTGGTTTGGCATAAAAACCCAGGGCTTGACAAATTACCTGCAGCATTACCTGAGCCCCACTCCAATTTTGCTGCCTTTCCACATTATCAGCGAATTTACCCGTACCCTGGCGCTGGCTGTCCGTTTATTCGGCAACATGATGAGCCTTGAAATGGCGGCAGTATTGATCTTGCTGGTAGCAGGATTTCTCGCGCCGATTCCAATTTTAATGCTGCATATTATTGAAGCACTGGTACAGGCTTATATATTCGGCATGTTGGCGTTGATTTATGTAGCCGGCGCCATACAATCCCAACAACTTAAATCACCGGAGTAACTTATGTCTGACATTGCCTTAATCGTTCTTGGCTCCAGCGTCGCCGCTATAATCGGCATCGCGCTGGGGGTGATGTGCCCGGCCCTGGCTATGGGCAAAGCCATCGGCAGCGCATTGGAAGCCTTATCGCGACAGCCGGAATCGGAACAGTCGATTATGCGCACCTTGTTTATAGGCTTGGCCATGATCGAATCGTTGGCTATTTATTGTTTAGTTATTATTTTGATTGTGCTGTTTCGAAATCCGTTGCTTGAATACGTTCTTAAATAATTCGAAGGCACCAGAATGGAATTCAACCTATCCACCTTTGTTCTTGAAATCATCAATTTCCTGATTCTGATCTGGATTTTGCAGCGGCTTTTTTACAAGCCCTTGCTGGAAGTGATTGAGAAACGTAAGCAGTTTATCGACCAATCGCTGAGCGACGCAAAAAACCTGAAACAGCAGGCGGAAGAACAATGCAGTCGTTATGAAAACCGGCAAGAACTGTGGGAGCAGGAAAAACAGGCCGCTATCACCGCCCTGCATCGGCAGCTCGAAGCCGAAAGAAGAACGTCTCTCGACAAGCTGAATGCCGATCTTGAACAAGAACGGCAAAAAGCAAAAGTGCTGATGTCAAAACAGCGGCAGGAGCTGCAACAACAAGCCGAAAAACAGGCATTGCTAAACGGCGCCAAATTTGCAGGAATGCTGTTGCAACAGGCGACCGGTCCTGAACTGGAAGCGCGCTTATTTGCACTGCTGCTGGACAACCTGACAACCTTGCCGGAAGCCTGCAAGCTCTGCTTGACCATGCTGGGAACTAAAAAATCGGTGCCTGTCAAAATAACCAGTGCCTATCCATTATCCGCGGAAATGCGCCAACAACTGGAACAAAAACTGGGGGCGCAGATCAACAGCCCAATCAACTTTCAATATCATCAGGATCAATCGCTGATCGCCGGTCTGCGCATGGACATCGGCGCTTGGGTGCTAAACGTCAACCTGCAACACGAACTAACCGGTTTTGCCGAGATTGCCAATGAGCCAGAATGATACGGCGCTTATCGCTTCTACGCCCCAGCGTGAGAATGCGGCCGATACCGTTCCGGCTGCACGCGACAGCCTACTGAACAAACAAGCCGAGTGGCTCGCCAATTATCAGCCGGGGCTGCGTATTATCGAACAAGGCACGGTGGTCTCCATCGGCGACGGCATCAGCTGGATCAAAGGCCTGCCGTCCGCGGCTATCGAGGACATTCTGGTTTTTGCCGACGGCAGCCGGGGCATGGTCTTTGACCTTAACCGCGACCGGATCGGCGCAATTTTATTGTATGAAACGGAAGCCCTGACTGCAGGCACCACGGTTCATCTTTCCAAGCACTCGCTCAGCATACCGGTCGGCAACAATTTTTTGGCCCGGGTTATCGATCCGCTGGGAACGCCGCTGGACGGACTAGATCCACCCGTCCAAGCAGGACGCGAAAACATGGAAAAAGGCTCGCCCGCGATTATCGCCCGCGATTTTGTCCATAAACCGCTGTATACCGGCATAAAAATTATCGACACCCTGATTCCGATAGGTAAAGGACAGCGGCAATTGATCGTCGGCGATGAGGGACTGGGCAGGACATCAATCGCCATCGACACCGTCATTAACCAAAAAGACAAGAATGTAGTGTGCATCTACGTGCTGATCGGCCAGAAACGCTCTGCCGTGGTCAGCACCATAGAAACCCTGAAGAAGCATGGCGCGATGGACTACACCGTGTGCGTGGTCGCCGAAGCCAGCGCCCTGCCCGGCCTGCAATACATCGCCCCGTTTGCCGGCTGTGCGCAGGCCGAATACTGGATGGCGCAAGGCCAGGACACGCTGATCATTTACGATGACTTATCCACCCATGCCCGGACTTATAGGGAACTGTCTTTACTGCTGCGAAGGCCGCCGGGCCGCGAAGCTTATCCGGGCGATATCTTCTTTGTCCATTCCCGCCTACTGGAACGCTCGACCTGCTTGAATGCCGAAAACGGCGGCGGCAGCATGACCGCCCTGCCTATCATCGAAACCAAGCAGGGGGAAATTGCCGCCTACATTCCAACCAACCTGATCTCCATTACCGACGGACAAATCTATCTGGATAACGACCTGTTCGTGTCTGGATTCCGCCCGGCCATCGACATCACCCGTTCGGTATCGCGGATAGGCGGTAAGGCTCAGGACATGAGTATTCGCGATCAGGCCGGACAGATGAAACTGGATTACCTGCAATTTCTGGAGCTGGAAACTTTCACCCGTTTCGGTCAGCGCCTGGAAGCCTCAATGGAAGCACGAATCAAGCGCGGGCGGCTGCTGCGGGAAATATTGAAACAGGACCGGCTGGTTCCGCACAGCAACCTTTTTCAACTGGCCTGGCTGACTGCGTTTAATTCCGGGCTGTTTAATCAAGCGGTTCCTGAAGACATTGCACAAATGCTGGTTAGCATTGAACGGGGCATCGAGACCACGATACTGACTTTGGAAAGCAGCCCTGAGCAGTGGCAACAAGCGCTCAACGAGTGGCTTAAACCGTCATGAGCCTGAGCCGCGAACTGCAACTGCATATCACCCAGCTGACAGAGATACGCAGCATTTTAAATTCCATGAAAAACCTGGCTTTCATCGAGATTCATAAACTCCAGCGGTTTAAAACCATGCAAGGTCAGGCCGTGGCAAATATTGAACGCGCAGCGCAGGATTTCCTGGATTTTTATCCCGGCTTGGAGGCCAAAGACGACAACGCCGCGCAATTCTGTATCTTGTTGGGAGCGGAACGCGGTTTTTGCGGCGATTTTAACGAAAGCCTGATTCATGCCATCGCGGAAAAAGCTTATACCGGCGTTATTGCGATCGGCAGCCGGCTTTGCAACCGGCAGGAGGATATTGCCGCCGAAGTCGTCGCGACACTTGAGGGCGCAAATGTCGCCGAAGAAGTGCCCGCAATCATTAACCGCCTGATTGATGCCATTAGCGCATTACACGCCAAAGCCACCTCCACATTACAGTTGACCGTTGTTTATCACAATGACGCGACCAATCAAATCAGCCAACGGCAACTGCTTCCCCCCTTTCCTCAGCAGCAGCATGAGCGAACCGTTCATTTCGGCAGCCCGCCGGTACTCAACCTGGAACCCGGCGAATTTTTTACCGACTTGGTCGATCATTATCTCTTCGCCGTACTGCATGAAATTTTTTATATCTCGCTGATGGCCGAAAACCAACGCCGCCAGCAACATCTGGAAGGCGCAGTGAATCATCTAGACGATGAAACCGTAACGCTGCAACGAAAATCCCAGATTTACCGCCAGGAAGAAATTACCGAAGAGATTGAAGTCATCTTATTGAATGCGGAAAATTTGTAAGATGTGCTAAACGCAGTGAAGCCTGTCCTGAGCCTGTCGAAAGGGCGCATCGCTATACCCATCCGACATAAACGCCCATAAAAAAATATTGTCATCTAAGTAAAATAAACCGATAATAGTTTCGTATCGCTACTTTATTTCAGTCAACCTTACTTTTCCACGGGCGTGCAACCATGAACATGAAAAGCATATTAACTTATCTGGCCGTATTAACCTTGTCGTTTAATGTTTTCGCTATTGAAGTTCAGGAAGAACCGAAGATTATTACGGCTGACCAAATATCTTCAGTCGTAAAACTGGCGCTGAATCAGGAAAATTCACAGGGCGTTCCATTAGCTAGTCATATCGTTAACAGCCAAACGATTCCTCAGACCTCAGCCGAGAAACCCGGCGAATTTATCACCGCGCTCAGCGTGTATTTAATCATCATCATTGTTTATTCAATTTACGGTTTTAGAGCTAACACCAAAAATATCGAACACTGAATATCCTCACACGCAGTTGATACAACCTAAACTAGCCATAGGGGTTGGCCTTCATCGTTTATATGCGATGAAGGTTTTTTTCTCTTTCCCATCATGAAAGGATTACACAACACCTTTACTGCGATTACGTTCTTGTTTTAGTCTCGCGCTCTTGTTCACGCGGAGCGACCTTGGCCAGCTCTGTCATCTCCTCGGCCAGTAGATCGAGTATATCGTCTGCCGACACTATTCCGACAAGCCCGCCGTCCTGATTAACCACCGGTATGCGGCGAACACCCTTGGCTCGCATCAGCCGTATTGTTTCAAATACACCTTCTTTTTCCTGCACGCTGACCAGTTGCGGGCCCATGATATCGCCCACGTTAAACTCATCAAGACCCAGGGATTTAGCGATAACCTGGATAACCATATCGCGATCCGTAACAATGCCGACCGGCACCCGCTTTCCATTAACCTCATCGACCACCACGAGATCGCCGACATGGTACTCGCGCATCAATTGCGCCGCTTCCGGTAGACTCATTTCTCTGGTCGCGAACACCACTTCGCGATTGCAAAATTCACCAATAGCCATCGTCGTATCCTCCGCTTAAGTTAGGGCATACCCAACGCACATCAAAATTCGGCGCCTTTGTCCCTTCTCCAGCTGAATAAGGAGATATAAAAACCGAATTGATGTACGAACACTATAAGTACTACGCTGCAAAGTTAGCATAGAAGCCAAGCGCCCGCATAGAACATTCGGCTACAGTGCAGATTTGCTTGTGCAAGCAACATGACACCTACCATATTCTCACCTACCTCCCCGACTGTTTTGCTCGGAGAACCACCATCGATAAACAAACACCCCGTATATCGCAACATTGATCAGTATCACAAAACCCGCCAGCCCAAATTGAATGTCCCTCGTGAGTCCAACGGGATAAATCACAGGAAGAAGATAATGTTCGATAAAACTGCCCGAATAACCGGCATCACCGGCAACTTGGCGGAGCTCAACTTCCAGCACTGTCAGAGGACACAGCCCGCCGGTTAGTTCAATGAATGCGCCCCAGCAGGCAGCCGGAAGGTGAGCCAGCGCAATCCATGGAGATCGTAGGGCGAAGAGTCCGCCGAAAGCGACGAAGCCGATAAACAGGAGGTGAAGGACAAGAACGGAATCAGCTAAGAGTCGATAGATCATTTAATTTGCCTAGCTGCTTGGGAATTCGGTTACGGAAGCTGGAGCATCGCCTTCTGGGTTCCCAATCTGTAGATTCGGAACCAACACAAAAAGTCTTAATGCCTGCCCTAGTCCATTTGCCGGCACATTGTTCTATTTCAAACAGCATTCGCGCTATCATAACCAACAATTGTATTTGCCGGAACAGGCTTTAAATATGGAATTACTTTGGGTAGGAACTGCTTATCTGGCCGGATTAATAAGCAGCCGATTATATTTACCGCCATTGGTTGGTTACCTGATGGCAGGGTATTTGTTAAATGCTGGCGGCGTTGAAGCCAACGATACGCTCAAGCATTTAGCGGACACCGGGATCGAACTGCTATTGTTTACGGTCGGTTTGAAATTAAAACCCGCCTCGTTGTTGCGGCGCGAGGTGCTCAGTGTCGGCAGCCTGCACTTGCTTATCGTCACCTCGGTTTCTGCACTGATTTTCTTTGGCTTAAATGGACATGTTTCCGGCGGCTTAGTGTTAGGCGTGAGCCTGGCTTTCTCTAGTACGGTGCTCGCAATTAAGGTATTGGAAGATAGCGGCGAACTTTCCACCTTATATGGCCGGGATGTTCTAAGCATATTAATTTTACAAGATATTGTTGCCATCGGCCTGCTGGCTGTCGCCAATAATAAACAACCATCACCCTGGGCGCTTTGCCTATTGCTGCTGCCTTTTCTTCGCCCTTTGGCTTATCGGCTGCTTAGTGCCAGTCGTGACGATGAGTTGAAACTATTATTGGGTGTAATGCTGGCGATGGCGGGCGGTTTTTTTGCAGAAAACGTCGGCATTTCCAGCGACATTGGAGCGTTACTCATGGGAGTTATGTTGGCTGGACACCGCAGCACAGAGGATCTTGCCAATAAACTATGGGGGTTAAAGGAAATTTTCTTAGTCGCATTTTTCCTTCAAATCGGCTTAGCCGATTTACCGGGTTATGACGAAATCGTGCAAGCCTTGACGCTAATATCTCTGTTGCCGTTGCAAGGCATACTTTTCTTTGCCTTATTTTTGCTGGTCGGCTTACGCGCCCGCACGGCTTTTGTTTCTTCGCTGGCATTGATGACCTATAGTGAGTTTGCCTTGATCACGTCGAATGTCGTCGTCGAAGCTAAGCTGCTGCCAGCCGCGTGGGAATCAGTAATCGGTCTGGCAGTAGCGCTTTCCTTGGCCGTTGCTGCGCCCTTAAATCGATTTTCGCACCGTCTGTTTTCTTTGCTGGAACCGAAATTAGTTCGTTTTGAACGGAAGGTCGAACACCTAGACAAACTGCCCACCAGTATCGGGGGCGCTGAATGGCTGGTAGTGGGCATGGGCCGCACCGGGATGTCGGCATATCTCGCTTTTAACCAGCAGGATACGCGTGTATTGGGCTTGGATGCCGACCCTATCGTACTGCAAAATTTGCTTGCTGAAGGACGAAGGGTAATTTACGGTGATGCCGAGGATACTGCGCTGTGGGGAACTCTGCCATTAGAAAGGATCAAAGGAATTATCCTTACCATGCCCGAATTCGAGGTCAGGGCATCGTCGATAAAGCAACTGAAAAACCTGCAATTCACCGGTTGTATCGGTACCGTTTGCTTTCATAATCAAGAGGAAAGCAAGCTTTATCAATTAGGGGCTACTTTTGTCATTCATCCATTGAGCGAGGCAGGCAAACAATTAACCGAACAGATGTTGCACTCAACGCGTAAGATAGATTTGTAAGTATTAGGTTTGAAAACTGCACTACACGGGCATCATGACAGCAGATATGAAACTTAGGAGTCACTCAGCCCGCAAAGCCTCCAACGGCTCCAACCTGGCGGCTTTCATGGCTGGCGCTACTCCGGCAGCTATGCCGATCAGTAATGAGATTAAAAAGGCCGCAACGATGTAGGCCCAGGCCAGTTCCACCGGCAAGGCGGGCAGCGCGGCATCAAGAATTCGGACTATGGCTATGCCTAACAAAATACCGCACAGTCCGCCCGCGGCGCTTAGCGCTAAGGCCTCGCACAGGAACAGCTGGAAAATGGTTCTGCGTTCTGCGCCTACCGCCCGCAGCAAGCCGATTTCTGAAATACGTTCGGAAACGGCGATGGTCATGATGGTTAATATGCCGACCGACCCGACCAGCAAGGAAATGCTGCCTAACGCCGCTACCGCCAGGGTCAGGATATTCAGGATCGAATCCAGCTTTTTGAGCATCTGGTTCTGGGTGACGAGGGTGAAATCTTCCCTGCCGTGCCGGGCGATCAGGTTTCGCTTGATTGCTTTTTCTACTTCGGCAATCGCGGCATTGCTTTGATAGAGCAGGTGAATTTCCATCAGGCTTTCCCGGTCGAACAGTTCCAGCGCTTTGGCGGCCGGGATGTAAATGGTGTCGTCCATGTCGAAGCCGATCATCTGGCCTTTTTTCTCCATCACGCCGACGACCCGATAACGGTCGCTGCCGATCCTGATACGCTCACCTAACGGGCTGGCCGCGCCGAACAATTCACTCGCCAATTTATGGCCCAGTACAGCAAAGGCGCGTGGATTGCTTTCTTCTTCCGGCAAAAAACGCCCGTTGACGACCCTGATTTTCCATATCTCCGGCACGGCTGAACCGACCCCCAGCACATTGGTGCGCCGCTGTTTTTCCCCGGCTTCAATGCGCGCATTGCCTTGCACTATGGGCGATGCGGCAATGATGTTTCTTACTTTGCTTAAGCTGATCGCATCGGATATGACTAACGGCCTGACCGTGCTAATCGATGCGCCCGACACACCGAAAGTGGTGGTTTTTCCGGGATGGACGCCGATCAGGTTGGTGCCGAACTGGGTGAATTCGGCCAACACAAAGGTATGAATACCGCGGCCTATAGAGGTTAATACGACCACCGCCGCGATGCCGATAATCAGCCCTAACGCGGTCAGAGCCGAACGCAGTTTATGGCTGATAACCGTCCGGTATGACAATGAAATTAAGTCGGCGTAGCGCATGTTTCTCCCTCGTTCCCACGCGCCGCGTGGGAATGCAGTGTTGGACGCGCCGCGTCCCGTATACGCAAGACATTGGGCGTGATTTGCAGCACCGCACCCCTTGATTGCTTTCCCACGTAGTGCGTCACGATCATTAAGTTAAACAAATCAGACACAATAATTGCTGATGCGGGGGTGAGAGCAAAATATTGGACACGACTCGCGGCGCAGCACGCCTTGACTGCATACCCACGCGGCGCGTGGGAACGAGAGCAGATTAAGTCGGCGTAGCGCATGGTTTACCGCTTCGCCAAGGCGGCAATAGGATCGAGATTGGCCGCTTTTCTGGCCGGTAGTACGCCAAACAACAGCCCGGTAAACAACGACACAGCCAATGCGGCCAGCAATGCCCAACCCGGCAGCTCCATCGGAAAATCAGGGTAAACAGCCTGTAAAATGCCAAGAGTTATGTAGCCCAGCATAACTCCCAGCACTGCGCCAGCCAGCGACAACATGGCCGCTTCGGACAAAAACAGCCACAACAGCTGCCGTTTTGTCGCGCCTAATGCTTTCAACAGGCCAATCTCGGAAGTGCGTTGGGTGACGCTGACCAGCATCACATTCATCACCAACACACCGGCCACCGCCAAACTGATTCCGGCGATGCTGGCGACGGTCAGGGTCAAAGCGGTCAATATTTTGTCGAAGGTGCTGACCACGCTGTCCTGGGTAATCAACGTCACATCATCCTCGTTTTCATGACGGGCCTTAATGATAGCCTTGATTTCATCGACTGCCTTGTACATGTCCGGCTTGGACTTGGTTTCAACCAGAACCCGGAATAATGAATGCATATCGAACAAAGCCTGTGCGGAAGCCACCGGAATGATCACGATTTCGTCAAAATCAATACCGACCGATTGCCCTTCCGACGCCAGCACACCGATCACCCGAAAGCGCCGGTCATTGATGCGCAGCCATTGTCCCAGTGCAGGTTGATTGGCAAACAGTTCATTGCGGATGGTTTGGCCGATCACGCAAACCGACAGGGTCTTATCGATCTCGGTTTGAGGCAGAAAACTGCCCTGCGCTACGGTCAAACGGCGCACTCGTCTTAATGCGTACGTTGAACCTACGACATTGGTTTCCCGCTCCAGCCCTAGCGAGGAAACCGGCGCGGAACCGACGGTCAGCGGCGCGATGGCGGCAATATGATGACTGCGGAATAAGGCCTCGGCATCGTCCAGTGTTAAATCCCTGGGCGTTTCGCCAAATAACGGCGGCTGCCCGCCCGTGGTTTCGGTGCGCCCCGGAAGCACGATAACCAGGTTGGTGCCCAAGGCTTCAAACTCGTTAACCACATAACGGCGGGCGCTTTCGCCTAAAGCCGTCAGCACCGAAACCGAAGCGATACCGATGCTCATAGCCAGGATAATCAAACCCGCGCGTAAGCGCTGAGTGCTGATTGCGGCTAAAGATTGGGTTAATGTGTCTTTGATGAACATGAGCTCGGCACTTCTATACGCGCAGATTCAATTAATTCACCACGAAGACACGAAGAGCACGAAGAAAAGCAAAGATAAATAACTTCTTCGTGCTCTTCGTGTCTCGGCAATTGCTCCTGCATTGCTCTACCCCCTGCATCCATGCAGTCGTTCGTGGTGATCTTTTATATTTTGATTACTCATCACCCAATCTGCCCATCAACAATGCGTATTTTGCGCCGCGCCCTGTCTCCTACATTCTGATCATGGGTAATAATCATCAGCGTTACGCCTTGCTGATTAAGCCCTTCCAACAACTCGATAATTTCCTTGCCGGATTTGCTGTCGAGATTGCCGGTCGGCTCGTCCGCCAATAAAATCTCCGGGCGCATAATCATGGCCCTGGCAATCGCGACGCGCTGTAGCTGTCCGCCGGAAAGCTGATTCGGCCGGTGGTCTGCCCGGTCTTGCAAACTGACCGACGCCAGCGCCTCCTCGACCCGTTGCTTGCGCTCCTTGACCGCTACGCCCGCCAGTATCATCGGCATTTCTATATTTTCAGCCGCCGACAAACGTGGAATCAAATGAAAAAACTGGAATACAAAGCCGATGTTTTCCCGACGAATCTTGGCGAGTTCATCATCGTCAAGCTGTGTTACCGGCTGATCGTTTAACAGATACCGGCCTGAACTCGGCCGGTCAAGCAGGGCTATCACGTTCAACAAAGTCGATTTGCCGGAACCCGACGGCCCCATTACCGACACATACTCGCCTTTTTCGACGGTGACGTTGATGTCATTCAAGGCATGGACGGTCTGCTCGCCTACCTGAAAATAACGGTGGATATGTTCCAGTCGTATCATTTTTTTACACGGGCATGAGCGCCTGCAACCACGCCCTCCTTGCCTACCGATAACACGACTTTATCGCCGACATTCAGGCCTGACAGCACTTCCACGGTGTTCCAATTGACCAGCCCCGGTTTAAAACTTCGCTCTTCCAGCAAGCCGTCTTCATTCATCACCAACACCCGATGATTTTCCAGCACTGCCTCGGCAGGCACTCTGAGCGCCTGAGGTTTACTTGCCAATAAGACTTCAATGTCGGCGCTGTAGCCGGGCAGCAAATCCTTAAGGTCTTTGGGATCGGTTAATTTAACTTCAACCTCGACGGTACGCGCCTGCTTTTCCTTTTCCAGCACATAGGGCGCGATGCGGCTTACTGTGCCGGAGCAGCGTTTTTCAGGAAAGGCATCCAGTGACACGCAGGCGCTCATGCCGGTTTTGATCTGCGGCGCATCCACTTCATCAATCGGCGCAGACACATATAAACAGCTGACATCCAGCAAATCGATGGCTGGCAAAGTCGGAATGCCGGGCGGAGACGGCGTGATAAATTCCCCGAGTTCGGCATTGATTTCAGCCACGGTACCGTCGAAAGGCGCAATAACCAGAGTGCGTTCGACAGCTGCCTGAACCGCATCGCGGTTGGCTTGGCTGACTGCGATAGCCTCAAGAGCGGCAGTGCAGCCTGCCCGCTGAGCACGCGCGCCGGTCGCTTTAGTATCGACCTGCTCTTCGGAAACGATATGATCGAATTTTTGCAAGCGCAACAAACGGTCAGCCTCGCGTTTAGCGCCTGCGCCAAGCTGGCAGGTTTGTTCAGCCGATGCCCGGTTGGCCCTGATTTGAGCGTCCTGCAATTTAACCTGCGCTTTCAGGTCTTTATTCCATATCTCCATCAGCAGCTGATTTTGCTTAACGCTGTCGCCTTCCTTGACATGCAGTTCGGCAACCTGCCCGCCTGTCGCAGGAGCCAGGTAGGAGCGCCGACAGGCTTTAACCGTGCCAACGCGGGTATTGGACACCGTCGCCCTCACCTCGCCCTGCTCAAGGGTGACGATTTCAACATCAACAAATTTCGGCTGCTTAGTGAAAAAATAAACGGCAATCATCAGCGCAAGAGCGGCGATGATAATAAGTGGCTTTTTGCCCGGTGAAATCATAGTTAGCTGTTCCAAAAAGTCCTGTCCTGTTTTTCCTGAATTGTAACAGGGACAAAATAGTTGCGGTTAACTATAATCAGTGTGCCTGTCTTCAGAATCAGCCATCAAATCCTCGCGATCTGCGTGGCAAAAAATTCCTAATGACACACATCATAATGATTAATGGTTTCTGTACCGGAGATTCACTTTGAAAAAACTTTTAGCTTTGATTTTCATTAGCCTGCTGAACAGCGGCGCCTTTGCCGAAGATACCGTTATTGAAGTAATCCCCTTAAGCAATCGGCCGGCGTTCGAGATAGTGCCGCTGTTGGCACCGTTGCTTGGCAATACCGCCCAGCTGATTGATAACGGCTCTAATCTGCTGGTTAAGACCACGCCGGACCGGCTGGCCGAAATCAAGTCCATCGTCAAGCAACTGGATGTACGTCAAAGCAATCTGGTCATCACCGTCATGCAAAGCAAATTGACTAACGCCGATGAGCTTAACGCGGAGGCCAGAGTTCAACTGAATGTGCCGGTGGATGATCCATCAAGAGCCGGCGGCAGGTTAATCGGTCATTTATATCAGACTCAAGCTAAAGACACCGATCAAAACACCCAAACCGTTCGCACGATGGAAGGCGTACCGGCTCACATTAAGACAGGCAACGTTTATCCGAGACAAAATTTTTCCGGCTACGGTTACCCTACGACGACCGAATATACTGAGGCGACAACCGGATTTGCAGTAACCCCCCGATTGGCCGGGCAACAAGTGATTCTGAGCGTATCGCCCTGGTCGGATAAAATGAACGGCCAAGGACAAATCCAGACTCAGAATGCGCAAGCAACTATCAGAATTAATCTTGGCGAATGGGTAGAACTCGGTGGAGCCGGCGAAAATACTAGCAGCAGCTCAAACAGCGCGCTTGTTAATACGCGCCAAATCGACAAAAGTCAGATGCATATTTTGGTTAAAGTTGACCGGGCGAATTAGTCGGCCAGCGTATCCAGTTCCAGTTCAAGTTCAGTACAAAGAGCTTGGTATTTAGCCCAAATAGCTCGGCTATCAAGGCGTTCATCTGTCTGGGCATATTCTTTCAGCAGCGCGATTTTGGCCTCATCCGACAGACCGGCCTCCCCCATCGGATAAAGGATATTGTCTTCCTTATAAATATGTTCTGTTAACAGCCGCGCATATTGAGCGGCATTGTCCGCCAGTGCTGTTAAAGATTTTTCCTGCACGGCCCGCTCCATATTTCGAACATAGCCTCTGGCTTTTTCGTGCTCCATCAGCATTTGCGGAACCGGGTTGCAATGCGTCAATACGCCGGGCCCCCCAAGATAGCGGAACAAAATATCTTCCTCTTTGGCGTGGTGAAAATGATCGGCAAACTCATGAATAAATTCTATGAAGCAAGCCGCTTTCTCGAGCAATACGGGCGTTTCCGGGTGCTTTAGACTGAACGCGACATAGCGCTCCATTAAACCGACGTATTTTAAAATCAACTGATGTTCTTGCATCAGGTTTTCGGTGGCGAGCATGTTTGATATTCCTTAAAGCAAGTGTAAAAGCTGAACCCTGATTTTTAATAAAGCCACGAACGTTTGGAACTACTACACATAAAATTCAAAAAGTGAAATCGTGAATATAAATATTCGGCGCATGCTAACCATGGTCACTAGACCTCGGATTTAAA
>DATBQC010000585.1:0-2082 GCA_036561065.1 Methylobacter sp.
CAATCGCAGCGCGGCGAGATATCCAAATTGCAACGCGACGAAAAACGTCTTTCAGACTTGCTGGAACGATTAGCCAGGATCGTTCCAAAAACGCCGAAAAAATCAAAGAAGAAATCCGGTAACAACGTTACAACGCCTTCGGCCGAACCAGAATCCACACAGCATAACGATGCCATCCCCGACGAGTCGCAGGACAGCGGAGTATTTGCAGCATTGCGTGGCAAACTAAGGTTACCGGCCAAAGGAGAGGTCACCAATAAATTCGGCGCTGCGCGGGCAGAGACCGGCATCTCCTGGAAAGGCCTGTTCATCAAAGCGGCCGAAGGCAGCGAAGTTCATTCCATCGCCAGTGGGCGCGTGGTGTTCGCCGACTGGTTGCGCGGATTCGGTAATTTACTGATCGTAGACCACGGTGACGGTTACATGAGCCTGTACGGCAACAACCAGGCTTTGTTGAAACGTGTAGGCGATGAAGTCAAACCCGGCGATACCGTTGCATCCATCGGTAATAGCGGCGGCAATCCAGAATCGGGAGTGTATTTTGAGCTACGTCATAAAAGCGTACCGCTGGACCCGTTAGCATGGTGCGTCGTTAAATAACTTTTCTTTTATCCCGACAGCCAGAGCCGCTTGCGGCGATAAAGCGAATTGCGTAATCTGGCAGCTCATTATTTAGGCAATGAAAGTGGAGAACAGTAACATGCATCAGCAATTCGACATTCTCGTCATCGGTAGCGGACCGGGGGGTAAAAGAGCCGCGATTCAAGCTGCCAAATTGGGCAAGCGCGTGGCGATTATTGAAGGCCTAAAAGTCATCGGTGGAGTCACTGTGCATACCGGCACCATCCCCAGCAAGACTCTGCGTGAAGCGGTGTTATACCTAACCGGATGGACCCAGCGTGGGCTATATGGTCATAGTTACCGCCTGAAAACACACCTGACCATTGACGACCTGATGCAACGCCTGGAAATCACCATTCGCAATGAGGTTACGGTGATCGAACATCAACTGGCGCGGAATGGCGTAACGACCATCCACGGCTGGGCTTCATTTGTTGACGCAAACACTGTCGAAGTGGCGACCCCTGAAGGCGATTTTTTCAAATATACAGCTGAACGTATCGTCATCGCCGTCGGGACTGCACCATTACGGCCGAAAACCATTCCTTTCGACGACGAAACCATTATCGATAGCGATGGCATCCTGAAACTGAAAAAGATCCCACGCAGTCTTACCATTGTCGGTGCAGGTGTGATCGGTGTGGAATACGCTTCGATATTCAGTGCCATGGATGTACATGTCAACATCGTAGACGGCCGCCCTAACATGTTGGAATTCCTGGATAAGGAGATCGTAGATGAGCTTGCCTATGGCTTGCGCCATAGAGCTGTGACACTACGTCTGGGAGAGACTGTCGCAGAAGTCAAAAAAACCGCTGACGGCGATGTTGAAGTCACGTTGGAAAGCGGGAAGATCATCAAATCAAATCTGGTGATGTATGCAGCCGGACGGATGGGTTGCACGGAAGGACTGAAGCTGGAGAATGCCGGTCTATCCGCAGATAATCGCGGACGTATCAAGGTGGATGCGAACTTCGCCACGGAAGTACCGCACATATACGCTGTCGGTGATGTCGTCGGCTTCCCTAGCCTGGCATCCACCTCGATGGAACAAGGCCGTGTCGCGGCTTGCCACGCATTCGGCAAGCCAGCATCGGCAGTCCCCAACCATTTTCCTTTCGGCATTTACAGTATCCCGGAAATCAGTATGGTCGGCTCCACCGAACAAGAACTCACCGCGGCCAATATCCCTTATGAAGTAGGTATCGCGCGTTTCAGAGAAACTGCGCGCGGGCAGATATTGCGCCTGGAAGATGGTTTGTTAAAACTGCTATTCGGTCTGAAAGACCGTAAATTGCTAGGCGTGCATATCATCGGTGAAGCAGGGACCGAATTGATACACATTGGCCAAGCGGTATTGGTGATGGGCGGTACTCTGGAGTATTTTGTGAACACTGTATTCAACTACCCTACGCTGGCAGAAACCTACAAGATCGCAGCGTTGGATGCGTACAACAAGAT
>DATBQC010000586.1:0-3143 GCA_036561065.1 Methylobacter sp.
TCAATTAAAAAGCGGCATAAACAGCCAAGCACTTAAAGATGAGCTCGAAAAATTTACCAATTCCGTAGCCCAGATCAAGCACACGCCATCTCAAAATCGGTCAGCGGAAACCGACCTATTATTTGATTTCCTGCTTCAGCAATATACAACTGAAATACAACAAAATGCACTCAAACTACTGAAGAAAAAAGCGGGAGCGGTTGCAGTTGCCGGGGCCACAAAATTCTTCGAGACCCCCAATCAATTATTTATCGCCATACTCGAAGCTATCGAGCTTAATAACGACACATCAACGCCCAATACCATCGCCAATCACATTGATATAGGAATTGTCAGCCAGCAATTATTGCTTTTGCTGGAAGCCATCGAAATCCCCAGCATCTTTGATCAACAGGCGCAAACAGCAAAACAATTGCTCGCCGCCCCGAATCAAACCACAAGGGCGTTTGAATCTATTCTGGATAAGTCCTTTAAGCTGCTGATTAAAATCAAACAGCACAACCAATCCGAACAACAAGACATCGATAAATTCCTCTCGCATATTACTGAGCAGCTGGCAGCCTTGGATGTAAGCGTAATGGGGGCCAGCACGGCAGCGATCGAATCGGCCGAAAACAGAATCAAACTCGATCAATCCGTTTCTGAACAGATGGAAGAATTAAAACTAAGCTCGACCAACGCCACCAAACTGGAGCCTTTAAAAGGCATCATTAACAGCCGGCTAGCCACGATTGCCAAGGAAATCCAGGAGCACACTCAAAAAGAGGCAGTTCAACGCCAAAAAACCCAACAACAACTGGATGATTTGGTTGATAAGATAAAAGACATGGAGTCTGAGTCCTGCGACCTCAAATCAAAACTGAAAATTGCCAACACTCAGGCATTGCGCGACACACTAACAGGCCTGCCGAACCGCAATGCCTACAACGAACGCCTGGAAGCCGAACTGGCCCGCTGGAAACGCTACAATTCACCACTAAGCCTCATTGTCTGGGACATTGATCATTTCAAAAACATCAATGACAGCTATGGTCATAAAGCCGGCGATAAAGTGCTGCTGTTAATCGCCAAACAATTGACCGATCATTCCCGCGCTACCGATTTTATTTCCCGATTTGGCGGCGAAGAATTTACTATGCTGCTACCGAATACCGACAGCCAATCGGCTTTCATAGTAGCCACTCAACTGCGTCAAACTATTGAAAAAACCGGCTTCAATGCCAGCGGCGCTTCCGTTGCCATTACCATCTCCTGCGGCATTACCGAGTTTATCCAGGATGACACCGATGAAACCGCATTCGAACGCGCTGACCAGGCGCTTTATCAGGCCAAAGAGCAGGGCCGTAATCGGTGCTGCATCTTGTAAAGAAAGGCCTTTACCAAATCAAATCATCTGGAACCTGATATTCCGCATAAGCATCATCGACCGTATCCGTCGTTTTATTCTGTTCATTAAAGACGATCACGCTGGCCGCATCGCGCGACTGTATTTTTCCTGCCGTCTCGGCTGATACTACTTCATATTGTTGCCCCAGTTTTACAATAGCCAGCCGCCCTTCAGCGATCTGATCGCGCATCGCCTCCGAGACATACAGCCGCTTGACCTTATTATTGTCGGTAAAATTATAGGCCAGTCCTTCCGCATCCCTGGGCAGGCGGTTTAGCTCAATTATCTGTTTTATTTGAGCGGCCAGCTGTTTTTGCTCGTCCTGCTGCTGGCGCAACTGGTTAAGCTCCCTATCCCTTTCAATCTTTTCAGCCTGTGCTTTTTGAGCCAGCTCTTTAGCCTCATCAACCACCTCGACTTTATTCTTGCGCTGCTGCTGGGTTTGCTTGCGCTTGTCGGACTTGACGCTTTTGGCTTGAGCGGCGCTGACTAAGCCGGATTTTAGCAATTGCTCTTGCAGTGATAATTTTGCCATGCCTTATTCCACCGTTACCGATTTCGCCAGATTTCTGGGCTGATCAACATCCGTACCTTTTAACACGGCGACATGGTAAGCCAACAGCTGCAACGGGATAGTGTATACAATCGGTGAAATCTCATTGTCGACCTGGGGGACTTTTACGATCTGTACATTTTGATCATTTGTCGCAGCTAAGGTCTCATCCATAAAAACGATCAATTGTCCGCCTCGGGCGCTGACTTCCTGCATATTTGATTTGAGCTTTTCCAACAAACTGTTGTTCGGTGCCACGGTCACCACCGGCATGTCGGCATCTATTAATGCCAAGGGGCCGTGTTTTAGCTCACCTGCCGGGTAGGCTTCGGCATGTATATAGGAAATTTCCTTTAATTTTAACGCGCCTTCCATAGCTATCGGATAGTGAGTGCCGCGACCTAAAAATAAGGCATGCTGTTTTTCGGCAAATTGCTCGGATAAAGCTTTTATTTCATCATCCAGCTTCAATACTTGTTCAATTTTTCCCGGCAAGCTGAATAATTCCGAGGTGATTTTTTGCTCGACTATTTCGGTCATGTGAAAGCGTCTGCCAATCGCAATGACTAACAGCATTAATGTTGCCAGCTGCGTGGTGAATGCTTTAGTCGAGGCAACGCCAATCTCTGGGCCCGCGCGGGTCATCAGCACCAGATCGGACTCCCTGACCAACGAGCTTTCCGGCACGTTGCAGATCGCTAAGGAATATTTTGCACCCAGCTTCTTGGCCTCCAATAATGCCGCCAATGTATCGGCGGTTTCGCCGGACTGCGAGATGGTGACGACCAGCGTATCCGGCGCTAAAACCGGATTTCTGTAGCGAAACTCACTGGCTACTTCGATGTTGCAGGGGACGTGAGCCAGTTTCTCAAACCAGTAACGCGCCACCAACCCGGCATGGTAACTGGTGCCGCAGGCTAAAATTTGGACGGCTTTTATGTTATCGAACACTTCGGCGGCGTTATGCCCGAATGCGCTTTCCTGCAAGCGATTGTTGATGAATCGTCCTTCCAGGGCTTGCGATACAGCGAAAGGCTGCTCATAGATTTCTTTCAACATGTAATGGCGATACTCTCCTTTATCGACCGAGTCCGCAGTCAACTGGCTTTCTATAATCGGACGACTGACGATCTTATCATGCTGGTCATAAATAACCGGCCCGTTAATGGTGATCGCCGCTATATCGCCTTCTTCCAGAAAAAT
>DATBQC010000587.1:0-1955 GCA_036561065.1 Methylobacter sp.
GTTAAATCAGTTATCTGTTTATTCATAAACTGAGTTCGTATCATGGTAGTTTTTGAAACCGTTTATGTTTTGTGTTGTAGCTATGCAAGGATTCTTTAAGGTTACTGAGAAAGTAGCTGTGTTTATCGCTTTTATATTCCAAATGCCGGTAAACCCATAATTTCAAACTATCTTCAATAAACACCCAAAATAGACAATAAGCCCAGATGAATCCAACATATTCCCAGGGAATAGGCGTGACAAACCAGCCAAACCCTGCAATCAATGCCGCGACGATTTGGGTGCTAATAATCGCAAATAACAGAACAGGTGCAGGAAACGGTCGGGTAAGAAAACATTGCCGAGTTCGGGCGACAAAGAGCGTTAAATGTCCGGCGACCGCCAGTTTAAGGAAAATAATGGTTTGCAGCTGCTCAAGACTAACGTGGAATTCATTCTTGGCAATAATCAACAGTAAAAAGGTTTCTGCCACACCTACTACGCCCAGTACGGTTGCAACGCTCAATACTTTGCGCATATCCCAACGCACTGGAGTCGGCGATAACCAAGTGTTGTCCTTGGCAATGGTTAAAATAGGCAGGTCATTGAGCAAAGCCAGCAGAATAATCATTACCGCTGTAATCGGGTAGAAATTGTAAACCAGTATGGCTGTTACCATGAATAACATTATCCGGATAGTTTCGGTAATGCGGTATATGGCATAGGCATTCATCCGCTCGAAAATACGCCGTGCTTCTTCTACAGCATTGATGATAACACCGAGTCCGGTACCCGTTAATACGAGGTCGGCTGCCGCACGTGCTGCATCGGTTGCGCCGGACACAGCAATTCCCACATCGGCCTGTTTCAAAGCCGGTGCATCGTTAACGCCATCTCCGGTCATGCCAACCAAATGATTGTTGGCTTGAAGGTCTTTAACTAACCAATATTTATGCTCAGGAAAGACTTGTGCGAAGCCGTCGGCACGTTCGGCACACTGGGCAACCTGATGGATAATGTCTTCATTGTCTTTTGCCTTGATAATTTGCTCTGCCAGCAGGATGTTTTGTCCTAAGCCAAGCTCACCCGCTATCTGTTTGGCAATGGCGATATTGTCGCCGGTGACCATTTTTATATCGATGCCGTGCTCTTTCGCTTCTTTAATCGTTTCAGCGGCATCTTCACGAGGCGGATCGAATAAAGGCAAAATACCCAGAAATAGCCAGCCTCCGGTTTCATCTGTTTTAGCAACACCCAGAGCGCGATAGCCTTTTAGCGCAAATTCATTCACTGTTTGTTCGGCTCGTTCACGCATGGAAGCATCCGGATAGCACAAGTCTAATACGACCTGAGGTGCTCCTTTACTCACTTTGAACGAATAACTTTCCTTTGTTTTTATTTCCGCTTCGGTGCGCTTTTGTACCGGATCAAAAGGCATGAAATGTTGCTGCTGAAATGACTGCAATGCTTTGTCATCATTCAATTGATGCAATATGGCGCTATCAATCGCATCAGGGTTTTCAGCATCAGAGGCCAGCGCTGCCGCCAGAATAATTCCTTGTTTATCCGAGCCGTTAAACATTACCGGCTCACCCAGGGTCAATTTGTTCTGAGTCAGCGTGCCGGTTTTATCGGAACACAAAATATCCATACCGGCCAGTTCTTCAATCGATTCCAGACGAGAAACAATAGCTTCTAACTTAGCCAGCTTTATTGCACCAACTGCCATGGTCACCGACAAGACCGCCGGTAAGGCAACGGGAATGGAGGCCACTGTCAGAATCAGCGCAAACTGAACCAGTTCCATAACCGGCAAGTGTCGTTCCAGTCCGACCAAAACCAATACGATGACCAGTGCCAGACTGATGAAAATCAGATAATCGCCGATATTTATTACTGCTTTTTGGAAATGAGAGACACTTCTGGCAGAACTTACCAGCTTTGCGGTTTTTCCAAAATAAGTATGTGCTCCTGTA
>DATBQC010000588.1:0-3291 GCA_036561065.1 Methylobacter sp.
TCAATCCAATTTAATCCAATCTTCCAACGCTTCGATAATGGATTTCGCCTGATCTTTGCTGGAAATATTGAACTTCGACTTTTGCTTATACTCGCCATTCTGTTTTTGGTAACGACGGATGGTGTACTTGTCCGGGCCGTATTCTTCTTTGGCGCGGTTCCAATCCTGGTAACGGTACATAATCGTAGCCCAAGCACCTTTGGTCAGCACTTTTTTGTCCAGTTCCTTGACTGTCTCAATGCCGCCATCTTCGTATGTTACAGTCAATTCATCTACAGTTTCAGCCATGTTATCTCCAGGTAATCAGTGCGATATTGTTTTTTGCGCGAAATGCCCTTCGACTAGCTCAGGGCGAACAGATGAGGGCTTAAGCCGATAATATTATCGGTAAGCCCCTCCACCCTAAAAATCCGTTCAAGCGAACGGATGTTCCAGGATTATTGTTTCGTCTCTATCGGGGCCGGTTGACAGGATAGCAACCTTAACACCGACCAGCTCTTCAATCCGCTTGATGTAGGCTTTAGCGTTGTCCGGCAGCGCGTTGTAATCGGTTACACCGGCAGTTGTTCCCGTCCAGCCCGGCATGTCTTCGATGATTGCATGACATTCTTCGTACTGATCGGCGCCTAAAGGCGCTGTTTCGGTAACCACGCCGTTAAGCCTGTAGGCGGTACAAATGCCGACTTTTTCCAGGCCGTCGAGCACATCCAGTTTGGTTAAACAAATACCGCTCAGGCTGTTCAATTTTGCAGATTTGCGCATGGAGACCGCATCAAACCAGCCGGTGCGACGCTTACGCCCGGTGGTTGCGCCAAACTCATGGCCTACCGTGCCCAGGTGATCGCCGTTTGCATCGTGCAATTCGGTTGGAAAAGGACCGTTGCCCACCCGCGTCGAATAGGCTTTAGTGATACCCAGCACGTAGTCGAGATCAAGCGGCCCGATGCCGGTGCCGGTCGCAGCACCGCCAGCCGTGGTGCTGGATGAGGTCACATAAGGGAAAGTGCCGTGATCTATATCGAGCAGAGCGCCTTGCGCGCCTTCAAACAACAGGTTTTTGCCTTGATCCTGAAGCTTGTACAATTTCTCGCCGACATCAGTCAACATGGGCTTAATTTGCTCGCCCAGTTTCAGCGCTTCTTCAAGACCTGTTTGATAATCAATGGGATCAGTGTGATAGTAATTGGTCAGCATGAAGTTGTGGTATTCGACCAGTTCCTTAAACCGTTCGGCAAAAACCGCAGGGTTTAAAAAGTCTCCGGCGCGCAGGCCTCGTCTGGCCGCCTTGTCTTCATACGCAGGCCCGATGCCGCGCCCGGTCGTGCCAATCGCTTTGCTGCCGCGGGCTATTTCACGCGCTTGGTCAATCGCCGCATGAACCGGCAATATCAGTGTACAAGCTTCGCTGATCAGCAATCGATCCCTGACAGAAACACCTGCTTTTTCCAACGATTCAATTTCTGCCAGCAAGGCATTGGGCGATAAAACCACGCCGTTGCCAATCATGCATTGGACATTTTCCCTGAGAATGCCGGACGGAATAAGATGCAAAACCGTCTTTTCTCCCTGTATCCACAGCGTGTGCCCTGCATTATGGCCACCCTGAAACCGAATCACTGCTTCCGCTTGTTCCGTTAACAAATCAACCAGCTTACCTTTTCCCTCGTCACCCCATTGGGTACCGATGACAACGACATTTTTTCCCATAATTATCCCAAGCTTGCTAAGGGTCTAACGACCCAGTTTTGATGATCTTGTTCCAGAACGGATGTGCACTTAAGTTCCTGTGCAGTCCCGGTTTGTCCCGGCAGTTGTTGAACAACTGCGTGCCCTTCGGCGCGCAAATCCCTGATTTTTTCATGTAGCGCTGCATCGTCTCCGTATGGCGCGAAAATCAAGGCTTGCGGTTGTTTTTGGTAGGATGCTTTGCCGAGTGCAGACAATACTTTCAAGTCCGCGCTAAAGCCGGTTGCAGCACGCGCACGGCCAAAGATGGCGCCGATATTGTCATAGCGGCCGCCTCGGGCAATCTCACGCCCTACCGTCGGCACGAAAGCGGCAAAAACTACGCCGGTGTGATAATGGTAACCACGCAATTCGGCCAAATCGAAACTGACCGGTAGCGATGGAAAATTGGCCGCCAGTTTATCGGCAATAGCTTCCAACTCCGCTAAAGCCTGTTTGACTTCGCCATTGGCCGCCAACAAAACGTCTCGGGCTTTAGCTATGGTTTCCTTACCTCCGTTCAATTGCGGCAGTTTCAGGAACATGGTCTTTAGTTCATCATTGATGCTGTAACCGGCCATCAGCTCCTGAAGCTCTGGCCTGGCTTTGCGTTGCAACACGTCGAACAATTCGGCTTCCTGCGCATCGGTTAATCCCGCCTGCCTTGACAACGCACGATAGATACCGACATGGCCTAAATCAAGATGCACATTTTGCAAACCCGACATCGCCAGCATTTCCAGCATCAAGCGGATGACTTCGACATCGCTTTCCTTACCGGCATGACCGTATAGCTCAGCGCCTATCTGCATCGGGCTTCTGGTTTTTTCCAGCGGATCACCCTTGGTATGCAAAATAGTGCCTGCATAGCAAAGACGAGTCGGCCATTCGGCGTTCAGATTATGGGCATCAATCCTGGCAACCTGCGGCGTCATATCCGACCTCACCCCGAGCATTTCACCGCTGATTTGATCGGTCAGTTTGAAGGTTTGCAGTTCCAGATCATGTCCCGAACCGGTCAACAACGAATCCAGGTAATCGATGAACGGAGGAATAACCAGCTCATATCCCCAGCAGGCGAACGTGTCCAGTATCTTACGGCGCAAGCTTTCAAGATGCTTAGCCTCTTCCGGCAAAATCTCTTCTATGCCGTCAGGCAAAAGCCAAGAGTCTTTTTGTTGCATTTTTTGTATGTCCACTCAAACAAAACGCCCCGCATGCGGAGCGTTGGTTACGGGTTCCTGTAGGGGCGACCGGCCGGTCGCCCCTACAAAATCTATTTCTGCTGCTTAAAATATCTAAAGAAATCAGAATCAGGATCAAGCACCATCATGCTTGAGCTGGTAAAGGTCTTTTTATAAGCATTCAAGCTACGATAGAACGTGAAAAACTCGGCATCTGCACCATAGGCTTTGGCATAGATTTCCGCCGATTTTGCATCGCCTTCACCACGCAACATTTCTGCATCCCGGAACGCGTTCGCCATTGTAACGACACGTTGTCTGTCAGCATCGGCACGAATTCTTTCGGCAGCTTCCGAGCCTTGCGAACGGAATTCACGGGCAA
>DATBQC010000589.1:0-2798 GCA_036561065.1 Methylobacter sp.
TGATGGCATCTGGATTATTTACCGCATAGTCAAGGGCTGGCTGCGGCTTAATGACGGCAAACCAATGTACATTGCCCAACGATAATACTAAAAAACACCAGCCGCGTGGACGACTGATGTTTCAGCTATTTAGATGCAGGGGCAGCCGGGACACGAGTTACTTTTTTTCCTTGTTTTTCGCATCTTTTTGCGCTTTTTTATCTGCGACCGGCGCTTCTGCTTTCGGCTCTGAAGCATCATGATCTTGTTTAGCTGTCTCATCACAAATCTTTAAGGCTGCATGATCCTGAGCGGCTTGCACGCAGCTTAGGTTTTTTTGATCAATTTGGATTCTTGCCAAAATATTTGCAATATGTCGTTCTTTTTCGGTCTGAAATGTCGCCGGATCGGTATCTGCAATCGCCATTACAGGAGCCAGCAAACCTGTGCTATAAATTGCTGCTAGTAAAATTGATTTTGTAAAATTCATATGTCCTCCGCAAGGGGCTTGTAAACGAGTGAAATTTTTTAATCACTTAAAAAACTACGCTGTAAGAGTCTACGTGTCAAACGATAAATTCCGTTAGGGCGAGAACTGTGTGATGTATCCACGTAGAGGCAATTCCGTCACCACCGTCGCATTGAATCAGGATGCTAGTCTCTAAGCTCAATCTTTCCGGTTTCGCGAATTTTGAGCTTCGCCGCCAATGACAATTTGGTTGAAATATCCTGATGTTTAGCCGCAAAGCTTGCAAAAAACAGCACCTCTTTCATTCATACCCTTGAAAGTTAAAAATTTGGGCGCATTGTCAGTAACATTGATGATTAAGAAACGCCTATCGTGCTTTGGACAAATGTTATTTATTTTCGACCAGTTCGCGTAAAATCAAGCGTTCAACGCTCTATTAACACTTTCGGGAAATACCATGAAAAAGATTCTTTTCTTAACTGTTTTATTGTCGGCAACAACGGCTTTTGCAGAGGATGCCAAAAATGAATGGGAAAGCACCACGCTTTCCGATGCCACGATTAAGAAAATTCAGGACGCAGGGTATCAATATAAAAAGTGTGTTTCAGCGGAAATGCAAAAGCCCGATCATCAGGCGCAGGAAAGCCGCAACGCAACAGAAGCGATCATGAAGCAATGCGAGTCGGTTTTATCAGGGATGCGCGAAGTTTATCTGGCTGAAAAAGTGCCCGAAGTCATTGCCGACCGTCATTTAAGACAGATGCGCATGCAAACTACTCGTAATGTTTTACAAGGCATGATGCTTAGTGAAGCGGCCAGAAAATCCGGCCAACAATAACTACTGAGAGTCTCGTAATGAATACTTTTGCAATCGATTTATCCTTGAAACCCACTACCTTCGATTTATGGCATGTTTGTTTGGCGGGCACTGTTGCGCTGTTGTCGCTGATTCTAATCGTGTTATTGCTGGTGATGCTGATCGGCCGGGCTCGTTGCAAGAAAAAATCGGCCATGCAGCCCACTGAACCGGTGGTAAAAATCGTCGAGAAAATAGTCGAAGTTGAAAAGCTGGTTCAAGCACCTGCACCGGAACCAGTGGTATTAAAAGAGGCAACACCGGATGCGGCCTTGCAACTGCTGGGGTTGCTGCAAAAAGAAGCACGTTTTATCGATTTTATCAAAGAGGATATTGCCGCTTTCAGCGATGCGGATATTGGTGTTGCCGCCCGCGTCGTGCATGAAGGATGCAATAAGGCGATTAATGAACACTTTACCTTGGCTACTGTCCGTAGTGAGCAGGAAGGCAGCAAAATCAGCCTGCCGGAAGGTTTTGACGCCGCCACGGTGCGCCTGACCGGCAATATCGTCGGCACGGCGCCTTTTACCGGCACGCTGGTTCATAAGGGGTGGCAAGTTACCGGTATCAGGCTTCCCAAGCTGACTTCAGGGCATAATGCCGCTATTGTGGCACCGGCAGAGGTTGAGCTATGAGCGATTTGCCTGAACAGGCGCAACAGGAACCGGTTGCGGCAGATCAGAATTCAGCCGTTGAGCCGCCGCAAACCGGAACACGGTTTTCTGTCGGCATCGATTTAGGCACGACGCATTGCGTTTTGTCTTATGCCGATTTGGATCGTATCGACGATGAGGGCTTCTCGCCTCAGGTGATGGCTATTCCGCAGCTGACCTCGCCCGGCTCGGTTGAAGAAAAGTTACAGTTGCCGTCGTTTTTATATCAGGCCCATGAAGTTGAACTTGCGGCTGATTCAACCTCGTTGCCGTGGGCTGTAAAACCCGACTTTCTGGTCGGCGAAATTGCCCGCAATCTGGGCAGCAAAACCCCGATACGATTGGTAGCCAGTGCTAAAAGCTGGTTATGCCATACCGGTGTGGATTGCAAAGCACCTATTTTACCGGCGGAAGCGCCTGACGAAGTCGAACGCGTCTCGCCGTTCCAGGCCACCACGGCTTATTTGCAGCATCTGCGCGATGCCTGGCAAAGTCAGCATCCTAATGCTCCGCTGGAGCGGCAGGATGTCGTTATTACCGTGCCGGCCTCGTTCGATCCTGCGGCGCGTGAACTGACGGTTGAAGCCGCGCGTGCAGTTGGACTCGGTCAAGCTATTCTTTTGGAAGAGCCGCAGGCTGCGCTATACAGCTGGATTGAGAAAAGTCACGGCGACTGGCGTAAACATGCCGAGGTGGGAGACATTATTCTGGTGGTCGACGTTGGCGGTGGCACCACCGACTTATCGTTGATAGCGGTCACTGAAAAGGATGGCAACCTGGAACTGACCCGTGTCGCGGTCGGCGATCATATTCTGCTGGGCGGCGACAATATGGATTTGGC
>DATBQC010000590.1:0-1628 GCA_036561065.1 Methylobacter sp.
CCGATTGGATATCTCGCCACCGACTCAAATTTGGATTTCATCCCTCGCTTCCACCAAAGGTCTTTTGACACAAAGGAAGAAGCGAAAATGTTTTGCAATTCTGTCATGGACCCGGAGAAGGCTGAAGCGGGATTTAGAACAAGGAAGCACATCGTATTTGTCAGAGACATTTGGTTAGATTTTGAAAATGGAGATTTGACCCCGGAGGATTTCGCAGAGATTTTCCCTAATCTGCAAATGTGGATTTTCAACTCGTTCAACCACACAACGGAGAACCCCCGCTTTCGAATCGTGATCTCGACAACTGCCAATATGACCCCGGACGAGTACGAAAAAATTTGGGATATGATCCGGGAAAATTTGAGACGGGAAGGTTTTTCAGTTGGCAAACCAACGAAAAGATTTGAGCATCTTCCTAAGTCCGGGTTGGACACGAGCAAGCGTCCACCAACATCCTTATTTTATCTTCCAACCCAAGCCAAGGATCAGGCCGACAGTTTCATCATTGAACTTCAAGGCGGCTCTAGGAAGCCTCTAGATCACCGCCAATGGTTGCGCATCTATAAAGCCCCCGCTCCAAAACCTAGGCGTCCCCAGACCCCCGCTAAGCCCGTCTCTCATACATTGCAGGATAAGATAGACGCGATCCTGGACGAAATGGTCTCCGCCCCTAAGGGAAAGGGAAATGCAGCCGTCCATGATGCGGGAATCAAGTTGAAACGCCTCGGGCTGTCTGGGTCCGAGGCAAGCGAATTAATAAAGGACAAAGTTGGATTCATGCGGAGTCCACCAGACCGGATGCAAGACGCCGAACGGGTGAAGAATACCCCGTCACGAACGTCACCATCAACGCCACCCGCCGAGAAAGAAGCCGATGTGGATTTGGATGAACTGTTGATTATAAGTGTCTCAAAATTTTATGAACAGAAGGATTTCCTCTAAGGCGATCCTAGCCAATCTACCGGATGTTGAAATCGAGGACATGCTTTTCGAAGCCGCAAGAGGTTCGCACTCGCGGTGATCGTTGCGGTTGAGTATCTCAGAGTATTTGAGCATCAGGCAACGGCGGTCCTTGCAGCAAGGAAAGAGTCTGGCCGAGCTTCGTAATTTCCATGTTCAATTTATTTGCTTTGCCGGCAAATTGCTCCAGTTGGTCTATCCTTATAGGCACTCTTCTAATCCCTATGCCATCGGCCGTGCCGCTCAATGCCTTTATATGCAAGAGGTTAACCGTGAGCGGTGGCCGCGGATGGAAGTCCTCCCAAAAGCCATGAATCAGAAGATTGCGATCTTCAGACATGTTGCCAAATTCTGCCAGAAATGCAGCGGCGTCTTTCTCATGAGATTTTAGGGAAGGTATGCGCGCAAAAGCATCCTTCCATATGATGGCTTGCCGCTCCCATTTCATTGGGTGTTTTCTGCTGGAATGTCCGTCTTTTGTGATTTGCATAACAATCATTAGGCATGCAACGAAATTATTTTCGAGTCGTCCCCACGCCATCGTCGCCACACCGAGAGCCAAGTAGAATTTGTCCGCTCCTGGAGGATCGTTTGGTGATGGCGTCGTCTGAGGGTAGATGTTAAGTACCCTCTGTTTGCGTGGTGGTGCCATGACTGATCCAGACGAG
>DATBQC010000591.1:0-1611 GCA_036561065.1 Methylobacter sp.
AATGCAAAAAGCTCGAAGAAGAGTCTAAGAACGCTGAAGAGCAGATGGAAGTATTGCAAACAGCGATTGCCGGACTTGATACACAAATCAAGGATCGTCAAGACAATCAGGGGGCATGGGACGATTTCATTCGAATCGGCAATTTATTGCCTGATGAAATGCGAGCGGAGCCTGCGCAAGCAAAAGCGTGGATCGACCAGAGCCTCAATGCGATCAAAAGAGAGATCGCTGCGCGCAACGAGCGTGTGGGCGAGCTTCGCGACGCATGGAGCAATTACAATGACGTAATGGATCAATATACGCTTGTTGGTATCGAAGGGGTTCGCGATCGTCAAACAATGTTAGTCACCCAACGTGACAAAATCAAAGAAGATCGTTCGAGAACCGGTAAAGCACTTGAGGCCGCGCATGCGGGGTTGCGCACAGCGCAGAAAGCAATCGTTCCTTTAACGACGAAACTTGCTGATGCCATTAAATTGCTTGAAAAATTCGACAAGAACAAAGCCGGATTCGAGCAATTTAAAAAAATCTTTGGTGATATTGATCCAAAGGATACCAATCCTGTGGCAGACCTCGAAAAGGCGACACAGGAGCTTGAGAAGGCGCGCCATGCGCTAAAAAGGAATGCTGATGAGGCCGGTGAGCTTCGCTCTGTCCAAAGCCAGGCAAGTACCTTCAAGTCGATTTTTGGTGTTGATGCCGATCCCTTGCAGTGTGATCCGATCAAGGATCAGCGCTTATGGACAGAACGGGAATCGGCATCACGTCAATCTATGGCAGCGCTGAATGACAAAAAGGAAGCCATCGATGAGTTTGAAGAAACACACCCTCATGTCCTTCCTGGTGAATGGCTGGCTAATACCGATCAAGAGCGCGAGCGACTTGTAGAAGAAATAGAAAAAGAAGAAATTCACGGTCGTGAGCTCAATAAGGAAATCAAAGCCATCGAAGAGATGCGTTCTGTTGAAGATGGAGCCTTTGAGCAAGCGTGGATCATACTTTCCACCGAGGGCGTGAAGGCGCAGCGCCTGCATGAAACCATCCTTGCTGCCGATTTTTCTCTTGAGATGCGCACAGATGCAATGAGTGCACTGTCGGGCATGCTGTCTGCACCAGTTTTTGATTCTGCAGCCGAGATGAGTATTGCCGCTAACAAGTTGCAGGCACTCGGGATTGCCGTCCCTTTGCTTCTTAAAGATGCCTTACTACAAGCGATCACCAACGGTATTTCGAGACATGGAGACGTTCGACTTTTTGACTTCATTGGGGGAAACTTTTCTCGGCGCGTGCGCATCCTCTTGGATGCGGACTATGCGCATGCCGAGTTGAAGCGACTTACAGAAGAACGCAATCTCTGTGAAATGCAATACAAGCGCATGGCAGATCGATTGCCTGCCTTGTTGACTACACACGCGACTTACCAACTTGCGTGCAGGGCAAAAGACGCTCTGCTCATGAGAGCGCGTGAACACTATGTTGGTCATGAAAAGGAAGCTCTCGCCGCAGGGAAAGAATTGATGACGATTGGCCCTCGTGTGACATTGCAGGCATTGGATGTGCTGAGATGCGCGAAGGAATTCATACAACGAGGCGGAGTCGAAAGACTTCTTA
>DATBQC010000592.1:0-10479 GCA_036561065.1 Methylobacter sp.
ATGATTGCCGTTGCGATGTATTACGACCCGCCGAATCATGTCGTTGATATGACTAAGGCCAAGCAACTGCCTTACAATGTCGCGCTGGATTTGAATTCGGAACACGCCGAGGCTTTCGGCGGCATCATGTTTACTCCCAGCACCTTTTTGATCGCCCCGGACGGTTCGGTGGTTAAAAAAGAAATCGGCCTTTTCGACTTGGCAAAAATGAAAATAAATATCGAATCACTACTAAAAGGCTAGCTCATGCTCTGGTTAAAAGCGTTACACCTGATTTTTATGGTCACCTGGTTCGCCGGCTTGTTTTACCTGCCGCGCCTGTATGTTTATCACGCAATGAGCGATGACGAGATCAGCAATGAGCGCTTTAAGGTAATGGAGCGCAAACTGTTCTTCGGCATTATGACACCGGGCATGATAGCGACTTTTGTTTTCGGCATCTGGATGCTGGTTGTTTACGATTGGACGGCTTATGCCACTGCCGGATGGCTACATGCCAAACTGGCGCTGCTGGCTCTGACGCTGGTTTATCACTATTTTTGCTATCTGTGGCTGCTTGATTTTAAACATGACCGCAACCAGCGCAGCCATGTGTTTTACCGCTGGATGAACGAGATGCCGGTTTTGTTTTTGGTCGGCATTATCATTCTGGCGGTGGTTAAGCCTTTTTGATGCGCCCAATGCTTTAAACTATAGCGTCCACATTTTAGAGAAAAATATGAATCTACCTGACTTTACCCACAGCGCCTACATTGCCGGTCTCTCGGGCGGCTTATTGATCGGCATAGCCGCTGCCATGTTTGTGTTATTGAATGGCCGAATTGCCGGTATCAGCGGAATTTTGGGCGGCCTACTTCAAGCCGACAAGGGAGACAAAATCTGGCGATTGATATTTCTGCTCGGCATGGCAGCTTCGCCTTTTGTTTATCAAATTGCGTCCGCTCTGCCCCCTGTGACGATCGAAGCAGAAACGCCGCAACTTATCATTGCCGGTCTGCTTGTGGGCTTAGGTACCAGCTATGCGTCGGGATGCACCAGCGGTCATGGCGTCTGCGGCATTTCCCGCGGATCGGTGCGTTCCATTGCCGCAACGCTGGCCTTCATGATGGCGGGTTTTATCACCGTCTATCTGACTCGCCACTTGATAGGACTCTAACCATGTTGAATCTTAATGCGTTTTTTGTTGGACTGTTGTTTGGACTGGGCCTGATCATCTCCGGCATGACCGATCCATCGAAGGTCATAGGTTTCCTGGATTTGGCCGGTGCGTGGGACCCGTCTCTCGCGTTCGTCATGGGTGGCGCTGTGCTGATCGGATCTGTCGCCTTTACCATCGCTAAAAAACGCCAGCGTAGCTTGTTGGGAGCACCTATGCAGCTGTCCTCTGCAACTAAGCTGGATAGCCATTTGCTATTAGGCAGCCTGGTTTTTGGCATCGGCTGGGGACTTTCAGGATTTTGCCCTGGGCCAGCGGTGGTCAGTGCTGCCGCAGGACAACCTAAAGCCTGGATATTTGTTGCGTCAATGCTGGCCGGGATGGCTTTATATGTCATGATGGAGCGTCGCGGGAAGTGATGTGTCCACCTAAAAGGCTAAAGGCTAAAGGCTAAAAAAACTCTTAAGCCTCAATGCAAGCTTTTTCGCCTTTCGTCCTTCGCCTTCCTCCTTTCCACCACTTAAACCCGAGTCATCTGTGCGCTATTTTACAAACTTCTCACTTGCTTCCTTGTTAATTAAAAAATAAACCACCGGAATCACCAGCAGCGAAAACAAGGTAGAGGCAAAAATCCCAAAGATAAAGCTCCATGCCAAGCCTGAAAATATCGGGTCCAAGATAATCACAAACGCGCCAAACATGGCCGCTCCGGCGGTCAAGAATATTGGTCGCAAACGAATCGCACCAGCTTCAATCAAGGCTTCAGCAAGTGTCACATCGGCACGGGCGCGGATGCGCTCGATAAAATCGATCAGGATAATCGAGTTGCGCACCACGATACCCGCCAACGCAATCATGCCGATCATCGCAGTGGCGGTGAAGTAGATCGGGTTAGGGTAACCGGCAATAGGCGTGGCAAACAGGTTAAGCAGCCAGAATCCCGGCATAATGCCGATCACGGTCAGCGGGATCGCGATCATCATCACCAGCGGCACGCTCAGCGATCCGGTTTGCCCAACCAGCAAGATATAGATCATCACCAACGCGGCCGCAAAGGCCAAACCAAGATCACGAAACACATCGACGGTGATTTTCCATTCGCCTTCTCCCGCCAACTCGGCGCTATAGCCTTCCGGCAATGGGCGTTCATCCAACACATCATTCAAATCGAAAACCGCTTCCACCGGGCTGCGTCCCGCCATTCCGGCAATCACATAATTCACCCGTTGCAGGTTCTTGTGAAAAATGGGCTGGTCTTCCTGTTCTATGTTGGCGCTGCCTATTTCGCTTAATGGTATCAAATCGCCCTGCCCGGTTTTAACCCGCAACGCCAGTAAATCGGCAACAGACGAGCGGAGCGCACGAGGCAATTGCAAAGTAATTTCCAGCGGCTGGCGTTCGCTATCGACATGAACGATGCCGACGTTCTGACCAGCGGCAGCGACGCGCAGGGTTTGGGCAACTTGCGCGACGCTGATGCCGGACAATGCGGCTTTCTCCCGGTTCAGGTGGAAATGCACCTTGTCATGTTGCGCTTCGGAATAATCATCGATATCAACCACTCCTTCGGTTTTTTCCATGTCGGCCCGGACGCGTTTGGAGACGGCGACCAAGCTATCGATACTGGCTTCCGGCGGACCGTAGACTTCGGCGACCAGATCGGAAAGCACCGGCGGGCCCGGCGGGATTTCGACGATTTTGAGGTTTGCGCCATATTGTTTGCCGAGCCGTTCTATTTCAGGCCGAATTCGCAAGGCGATTTCGTGCGACTGTTGCTCGCGCCGGTCTTTAGCCAGTAAATTGATCCTGACTTCGCCGACATAGCCGCCGCTACGCAAATAATAGTGGCGAACCATGCCGTTAAAGTCCATCGGCGCGGCAAGGCCGGTATAGGTTTGATAATCGGTGACTTCGTTGACGGTCGCAAGATAACTGCCGAGGGCGCGCGCAACTTCATCGGTTTGTTCAAGCGTCGAGCCGCGCGGCATATCGATCATGATTTGCAGTTCGTTTTTATTGTCGAACGGCAATAACTTGAGCGGCACGGCGCGGGTCACGGCCAACAAGGTCGAGGCCACGAAAGCCACCAACACGATCAGTAAAAATAACTTGGCGCGTCCCGAGGTCTCAAGCAAAGGCCCTAGTGCGGAGCGGTAGGTTCGATAGATAAAAGTCTGTTTAAGCTCCAATGGCGCTTCGTCACTATGCTTGTGGTATTCACTTTGCAGCAGCTTGAAACTCGCCCACGGCGTCACGGTAAAGGCGACGATCAACGAAACAATCATCGCTATCGGCACGTTGAAAGCCATCGGCGCCATGTACGGCCCCATCATGCCGGTGATGAAAAACATCGGCAGGAATGACACGATCACCGTGAAAGTCGCCAGAATGGTCGGCGGCCTGACTTCATCGACCGCCGTCAACAGCGCATCCAGCGGCGATTCTTTGCGCAATTTATAGTGCCGGTGGATGTTTTCGACATCGACGATCGGGTCGTCCACCAGCAGGCCCAGCGACAGGATCAATGCAAACAAGGTGACTCGGTTGATCGTGTAACCGGAGATGTAGTCCAGCAGCAAGGTCAGCGCCAAGGTCATCGGCACGGCTATCGAAACGATAAACGACTCTTTCAGTCCTAGCGAAAAAGCCAGCAGTACCACGATAATCACGATCGCAAAACTTAAATGTTTAACCAGTTCGTTAACCTTGTGATTGGCGGTTTCCCCGTAATCGCGAGTAATAGTCAGTAAAACATCTTCCGGGATCAACGTGCCGTGCAGCTTTTCCGCCATGGCGATAACGGCTTCGGCGACGTTGACCGCATTGCTGCCTTTACGTTTGGCGACGGCAATGGTGACCATCTGCCGTTCTTGTCCGACTTGCGGCTTGTTACCGCTGGCATGTCCTATCGTCGGCATCTCATCGACGGCAGGGCCAAAGCCGATGCGGGTGTAATGATCGACATCAGCAGGGCCGTCTTCGATCCGCGCTACATCGCGCAGGTAAACCGGCCGTCCAGCTACGCTTTTAATGACGGTCGCACCCACTTCTGCCGACGACTCGAAATGCGGCCCGGCTTCCAGCAGAATTTCACGGTTGCCGCGTTCGATGCTGCCGACTTGCAGATTCACGTTGGCATTGGTCAGCGCCTGGGTGATTTCAAGCAGCGTTACGCCGTGCGCGGTCAGTGCGGCTGGGTTGGCATAAATAGATACCCGCCGCTGTTCGCCGCCGACAACCCAGCTTTTGCCGACATCACCGACGCTTCTCAGTGAGATAATCAGTTCGTCGGCAATACGTCGTAGCGCCATCGAATCGTAATTATTGTTCTGCGCGGAAAGCGTCAGCAGAACGATAGGTACGTTATCGATTTCAACCGGCGACACTTTCCAGTGGGTGACGCCCGGAGGAATCAGGTTCTGGTTGGACATCAGCCGATCCCAGGTCTTGACCAAACTGTCTTCAAAAGACTGGCCGACGAAATACCGCACGGTAACCAGCGCCGCACCGGGTTTGGACACGGAATACACATATTCCACGCCTTCAACTTGTTTAAGCAGAACCTCCAGCGGCGTGGCGACCAGTTTTTCGACTTCTTCGCTGGAAGCGCCCGGAAATTCGACCAACACATCCATCACCGGCACGACAATCTGAGGGTCTTCTTCGCGGGGAGTGAGGATCAGTGCTGCCGCTCCGGCCAACAGCGAAATAATCAGGAACAATATCGAAAGCTGTGAGGTGGTAAAAATTTCGACAATCTTGGTCGTCAATCCACGCTTAGGACTTTCGTTTTGCAGCTCGTCCATTATTGCACCTGCTGCGGACGGGTTATGACGGTCTCGCCAGCATGCAAGCCGGAAATGACTTCAATTTGCTCGCCGAAGGTTTTGCCTGTTCTGATATGGCGCATCAGCTGTCTGTCTTCCGATAATACTTTGACGACTTCCAATTGACCGATATGTTCCACAGCGCTGACAGGGATCAACAAGGCTTCATGTTGGCCGCAAGCCTGTTCCAGCCAGCCGAAATATCCCGGTTGCAATCCATTGATGGCAGGCAGTGCAATTTTGATCAGTTGGGTGCGGGTTTGCGGGTCGACTTCAGGACTAATTTCGTCAATTTGTGCGCTGGTTGTTTGTCCCAAGGTATCAATGCGCACATTGACATTCATGCCGATGCTGTAACCTCCTGCGCAGGTGCTCGGCACATCGGCTTCAAGCCTTAACCCTTGCGGTGTTTGCAGAGTTACCACAGGTACGCCGGGCAAGCCCATGTCGCCGGGTTCTTGATGGCGTTTAACAACAACGCCGTCAAATGGAGCTAGCAACAGCGTGTCAGCCAGATGGGATCTGATTTCAGTTACAGTGCTTGCAGCCTGATTTGCACCGGCTTGCGCCTCTTTTGCGGCCGCGACTGCGGCGTCAAAATTTTCTCGGGTCGCCGCTTCTTTGCTGTACAAGCTGCGGGTGCGTTGTTCGTCTGCTTTGGCGCGATTGGCTTGGGCATTGGCTCCGGCAAGCGCGGCAAGGACTGCATTTTCCTGTGCCTTTATGTCACGCTCATCAAGACGGGCGATAACGTCGCCTTTTTTGACTTTGTTGCCTGCGTTAACCTTGACCTCGATAATCCTAGCCGTCATTCTAGGAGCGATATTGGCTACGGTTCTCGACTTTACCGTGCCTGGCCAGCTAAGAATGTCATCAACCTGCTTTTTTTCGACAACAGCCGTATTGCTTTGCTGCGCGTTTGCATCGCCGGGCAATGGGCTTAATCCGGGCGACACTTTGCTGACAAAACTGCCTTGCATATAAAGCAGCAACAAGATCAAGGCTAAAACGGCAACGGAAATAGCGACGATTTTGTTGACGTTTTTGGGTTCGATTTGAGACATAAGATTTCCTTTATTTCCAATCGCCAACAGCTTTTTTCAATGCGGCTTCAGCACTCAGCGCATCGTAATGCGCTGCAATCGTGTTGGAGTGGGCTTTATTCCTGGCTACTTCAGCTTCGATATAACGGGTAACCGTCACTGTTTCCGCGCGCCGTTGTTCATTGACCAACCTCAATGCTTCGTCAGCAGCAGCCACCGAGGCTTCGGTAACCCGCATACGCGCCAGGGCTTCCTCCAGTTTCAGCGAAGAAATTTTAACTTCCTGTTCTACTGCCAACTTGGTTTTTCGTTCTGTTTCACGCGCTTCGGCGGCTTTTCGTTCCGCCGCACTGACGCGGTTTTTGGTCTCCAACCCGGAAAACAAAGCCATTTCGACGCTGACCCCGGCAGTGACATTGTCTTTGCTGCTGGAAAAACCGGGGGACTGGCTGTTTTGACCGTAACTCACATAAGCATCGGCTTTAGGCAAATAAGCGCCCTGCTCACTTTTGACTCGGCGTTGGCTTATTTCAACCTGATTAGCGGCCGCTTTAACTTCCGGGCGCTGCGCCATTGCAATTTCAACCAAGTCGTTAAATGATGTCGTTGACTTGGGATCGGGTAACTTCGAAGATGCTGACGCGATAGTAAACGTTTGATCCGTTGATAAGCCTAGCAAAGTGGCTATGCCCGTTTTGGACAGTTCGATGCCGTTGGCAGCTCGAATTTCGGCTTCCTGCGCCTCAGCCGATTTCACTTCCAGCGATAAAACGTCAGACTTAAGTACGGTTCCGGCCTCGTATCGCAGTTTCGATTGCTTTAGTTCACTGGTAATTGCGGCGATGGAATCTTGAGCCACTTTACGCGCTTCCTGAGAGGCCAAATAAGCGTAATAGCTAGCGGTTACGGCTTCAATCAAGGCGTTGCGCACGGTTGAGCGTTCAAATTCTGCTACATCAATGCCCAGCTCCGCCGCTTTGCTATTTTGATAATCCTGTCCGCCACGGAATAAAGACAGTTTACCTATGATTTCGGGACGAAAGTTTTGTCGATAACCGGGATTGTTGATGTTATTGATCGAGTTGGAATTGAAATCCCGTTGCGCCACTATCATCGAAAAGACCTGCGCGGGATTGTCGGAATGATCATAACCAACTTTGGCGGTCACTTGCGGATAAAACGCTGACAGTGCTACACCTAATTGAGCTTCAGCCTGTCCGATGCGTTCTGCGGCGATTTGCAGATCGGGGTTATTGGATAATGCGTAATCAATGGCCTGATCCAATGTAAAAGATTGGACGATTGATTTTTCCGGTGCGGTTTTATCAGCCACATTTTGAGGCGCATGTTCCGCTATGACTGAAGCACTTGATGTTATGAGTATCGCTAACAGACCCAATGATAATTTGTCTTGTATTGTTTTAAGCATAATCCTCACGTACCGGTATCAAGTTCCCCTCGTTCCCACACGCCGTGTGGGAATGCATTGCAGGACGCGCTGCGTCCCGTATACCCAAGACGTTGATCGTGATTCACGGCGCAGCGCGCCTTGACTGCGTTCCCACGCGACGCATGGGAACGAGGTAAAGCTACTACACTCAATCAGAATGCACTACCCGGCTTAACACCCAACTTCTTAAGTATGATTGCCATCGGGCAAAACCCCGTAAAGGCCGATTGCAACAAATTAACGCCGACAAAAGCAGTGAACCATAGCCACAATTCAGAATGATAATGCGCCAGCAACAAACTAATCAAAATAAAACTGCCTGCAACGGCTAAAACTAAGCGATCAATAGTCATCTTACTTTCCTTTTAAACGGACTACGCCTATAAATTTAAGCATCATCCTTTCATAAAAAGGTTCGCTGATGCCTCTTCTTATTTTACGCATGAAATATTTCTCGAAACCAATTTTAGCCCAATGTACCCATTTGCCTTCGGCCGACCAGGTGACATTTCGCGGCGGGATTTGCGGTTTGGCCAAAAAAGCCACCCCGGAATCGCCAAAATCGGCCAAACATAAAGCATTTAATGTCGCCTTGTGTGACGGCTCTTTACCGGCCAGTTCATCGGCAATATTATGCACTGTGGCAGTCACCATCGACTCGATCATATAGCCGGTTTTCGGCGCGCCAACCGGCAGAGGAGTCTTTTCAACAGGCGGAATGGCAATGCAAACGCCGACGGAATAGATATTCTTAAAGGTAAGATTACGCTGATGCTCATCCACCAAAACAAAGCCGCGCGGATTAACCAAGCCTTCAACGCCGACATTGCGCACCGCGTCAACGCCGGTAAAAGCGGGCAACATCATGGAATGCTTAAAGGGCAATTCATGTTTTTTCTTGTCCTTGCCTTCATCATCAACCTCAGTGACATACATCATGCCCGGTTCGATTTTGTCGACCTTAGCATTAGTTATCCATTTAACGGTCTTGTCGCGCAAAGCGCTTTCCAACATGCCTTTGGTGTCCCCTACTCCGCCTAAGCCCAAGTGCCCGATGTAGGGTTCTGCGGTAACAAAAGTCATCGGCACCTTGTCTCGAATTTTCTTTTTGCGTAATTCCGCTTCAAGGATCATTAAATATTCATACGCGGGGCCGTAACAGGAAGCTCCCTGAACCGCACCGATAACAATCGGACCGGGATTTTCTATAAACTTTTCCCAATCTTTTATAGCTACCTCGGCATGATCAATATGACAAACTGAAGAGGTATAACCGTCCGGCCCTAAACCCGGAACTTCATCGAAAGCCAGCCGAGGCCCGGTGGCAATAACCAGAAAGTCGTAAGCAACGGCTGAACCATCGTCCAGCAGCACCTGATTATTAACCGGGTCAACTTTTGCTGCGGCTTTTTGAATAAATTCTATGCCCTTCTTTTTAAAAACCGGGGCCAATTCAATCTTCAACTCTTCAGGTGTTCGCCATTTGGGTGGAACCCAAGGATTTGACGGCACAAAATGAAAAGTAGGGCTATCGGAAATCACAATAACATCATGATTTTTTCCTACCGTTTCCTTCATTTCGTAAGCCATTGGTACGCCGCCAATGCCTGCACCTAAAATTACAATTCGAGCCATGATATTCTCCTCATTAATAATTATTATTGCGTGCCGTTTTTTAATTGTTACAAGGGTAAATGGAAATCTTATTAAAGTGTATCGGTAGATATACTAACCCCGAGAAAAAGCAAGGTCATTAAACCGTAACCAAACTTAGACTAAAGTATCGAAATATCTTAAAAATAGATCAGTCTATTCATGAATATCAATAGACAGTAACACGATTCTATCTTAGCATCCAAGCCTAATTGTTAGAGTAAAAACAAGAGTTGTATCTTTAAATGTAATTTGTTTTAATCGAAAAGACATTGGTTTTGCTTGTAGCCGGTGCCATTTATCTCAAGTTCTGGTCTACAGGACTGCAACCCAAGGAGAACAAATGATTTCAGAAGCCGTGGTTGATTTATCGCGCTGGCAGTTTGCAGCAACTTCTCTATACCATTTCCTGTTTGTTCCGTTGACATTAGGCTTATCGTTTTTATTGGCGATTATGGAATCGACCTATGTCATGACCGGCAAAGAAATTTACAAGGATATGACCCAGTTCTGGGGGAAACTGTTCGGCATCAATTTCGCGCTGGGCGTGACCACCGGCCTGACCATGGAATTCCAATTCGGCATGAACTGGTCGTATTTCTCGCATTATGTCGGCGATATTTTCGGCGCGCCGCTGGCTATCGAAGGCTTGATGGCATTTTTCCTGGAATCCACCTTTGTCGGCCTGTTTTTCTTTGGCTGGGACAAGCTGGGCAAGGGACAACATTTGTTAGTGACTTGGCTGGTTGCGTTAGGCACCAACTTATCCGCGTTGTGGATTCTGGTCGCCAACGGTTGGATGCAGTTTCCTGCCGGCGCCGACTTTAATTACGAAACCATGCGCATGGAGATCACCAGCTTTGGCGATCTGTTATTTAACCCGGCCGCTCAGGTTAAATTCGTCCATACCGTTGCCGCCGGTTACACCACGGCTTCCGTTTTCGTGTTGGGCATCAGCGCTTATTACATGCTGAAAGGCCGCGATGCGGCCTTTGCGCAACGTTCTTATACCATCGCCGCAGGCTTTGGCCTGGCAGCTATCCTGTCGGTTATTGTATTGGGTGATGAAAGCGGTTACACGGCCGGCGAAGTACAAAAAACCAAACTGGCCGCGATTGAAGCCGAATGGCACACCGAACCGGCACCCGCAGCGTTTACGGCCATAGGCATACCGAACCAGGAGACCATGGAAACGCAGTACGCGATCAAAATCCCCTGGGTATTGGGCTTGATCGGCACACGCTCTATCGATGAGCCGATTACCGGTTTATCGGAGATTCTGGAAAAAAACCGCTTGCGTATTCGTAGCGGCATGAAAGCTTACGCGCTGCTACAAACCTTAAGAGCGGG
>DATBQC010000593.1:0-1700 GCA_036561065.1 Methylobacter sp.
GACGCAACATATCAATTATTTTTCCATTGGCGGCGCCCAGGTTGGTCAGCATCGAAAGGATGAAACGAAAGTCGACCAGATTCGCGCATTGTTGGTCGACTTGCCTGGATATGGTTACGCGGAAGTGTCCGGTTCGGCGAAATTACACTGGCAGGAATTGCTCGGCGATTATGTTCAGCGACGCAAGCAATTGGCTGCGCTGGTACTGATTATTGATGCGCGACGACCATTCACCGAACTTGATATTCAGATGCTCGAATGGTTTGCGCCAACCGGAAAACCGATTCATTGCATATTAACCAAGGCTGATAAACTGAATCGAAGCGACGCAAACAATGCATTACGCATTGCACAGTCCATTCTGGCAAGCTATGTTAACGATGAAGGCAAGCCGTTCCCATTTTCAGCGCAACTTTTTTCTGCGCTCAAGCGCACCGGCATTGAAGAAGCCGACGCTCGAATTCTGGAATTGCTGGGATTAGCGGATGAGCCTGTAAATTCGCCTACCGGTGAAAGCGCAGGCTCAAATGCACAATAGATTTGTTGCTTATTTTTCTCGAAAAAAAGCCCTGGAGAAAGGGGATATCTCCAGGGCTAGAACGCCTTTTCGTTTTAACACGATCAGGCCCCGCTCAGGGAGGAGAAGCGGGAGGTGAATAATTCACCTATTTGTAAGACGCAGCATCGCAGAAAAAGTTCAACTATTTGTTTGATGATTTAATTACCTCCTGGCTACCGCTCCGATTCTTTTTTATACAAATCTATGCCTTCCTTATCGAATAATGCGCATTTCCCTGCCATTCGCATGCGTCGCATGCGCAAGGATGCTTTTTCGCGAGCAATGATGCGCGAGAACGTGCTGCTGCCATCCGACCTGATTTATCCGGTCTTCGTACTGGATGGAGAAAACCAACGCGAAAAGGTTTCGTCGATGCCTGGCGTCGAGCGGCTTTCGGTAGATTTATTGCTTGCGGTTGGCGAGGATTGCGTGGCGCTTGGAATTCCGGTAATGGCGCTGTTTCCGGTGATCCATTCTTCTCTGAAGACCCCGGATGGGATCGAGGCGACCAACCCGATGGGTTTGGTCCCGCGGGCAGTGCGTGAGTTGAAGCAACGCTTTCCTGAACTCGGAATTCTGACTGACGTGGCATTGGATCCCTATACCAGCCACGGACAGGATGGAGTGATCGATTCGGACGGCTATGTTCTTAACGACGAAACCTGTGCATTGCTTGCAAAGCAAGCCTTGATTCAGGCCGAAGCCGGAGTGGATATCGTTGCACCTTCCGACATGATGGATGGCCGCATCGGCTTGATTCGCAATGCGTTGGAAACGCATCGCCATATTCATACTCGAATCATGGCATATTCCGCCAAGTATGCTTCTGCGTTCTATGGCCCGTTTCGCGAAGCTGTCGGCTCGTCCGCCAATCTTGGCAAAAGCAACAAGTCCAGCTACCAGATGGACCCGGCCAACAGCGACGAAGCATTGCGCGAAGTGGCGCTCGACTTGGCCGAAGGCGCCGACATGGTCATGGTCAAACCTGGCATGCCCTACCTGGATATCGTGCGACGAGTCAAAGATGAATTCAAAGTGCCGACCTTTGCCTATCAGGTCAGCGGCGAATATGCGATGCTCAAGGCAGCCGCGCAAAACGGCTGGCTCGAGCATGACAAGGCGATCATGGAAGCAATGCTTG
>DATBQC010000594.1:0-1856 GCA_036561065.1 Methylobacter sp.
TCGGCATACTCGCCATTAGCCACCAGTTTTTCAACCGCAGCATTTCTGATCTCTTTCAACTGCTCTTGTCTGACCAGCTTTTCAGCGACTTGATAAGAAGCTTTAATGCCCGCTTCAACTTCGTCAGTTACCAGTTTTTTAAGTTCGGCATTAACTTCGGGGGCGACCCATTCAACAACACCTGCACCGGCAGCGGCTGCAAATTCGTTAATCGCGTTGATGGCGACCTGCATTTGCTCGTGACCGAATAAAACCGCACCCAACATTACTTCTTCCGACAAATTGTCGGCTTCAGATTCAACCATTAATACGGCATGTGCGGTTCCGGCAACGACCAATTCCAGCTGCGATTCTTTCAATGCGGCAGGAGTTGGGTTCAATAAATAGCTGCCGTCTTTGTAACCGACCGTGGCTGCGCCTACCGGTCCGTTAAACGGCAAACCTGAAACTGCCAAGGCAGCAGAAGCGCCCAGCAAAGCAGGAATTTCGGGATCAACTTCAGGATTTAATGATACGACGGTTGCAATAATCTGAACTTCGTTGGTATAGCCCTCAGGGAATAGAGGACGGATAGGCCGGTCAATCAGACGAGAGGTTAAGGTCTCTTTTTCACTGGGACGGCCTTCTCTCTTAAAAAAACCGCCCGGTATTTTACCGGCTGCATAGGCTTTTTCTTGATAGTTAACGGTCAACGGAAAAAAGTCGCCGCCGCTTGCCTGTTTTTTACCGACGACAGTGACCAACAGAGTCGTACCATCTACATCGATCATCACAGCGCCGTCTGCTTGACGTGCTATTTCACCAGTTTCTAATTTAACGAGTCGATCGCCGTACTGAAATTCTTTCCTGATAGGGTTCACTATAAGGTTCCTTTGCGTAGAGGTTGTTTGAAAATTTGTTCAATCCATGAAGTGTTAAAACAAAAACGGCACAAGGTATGTGCCGTTTCTTTGTTCAATTACTTGCGTAATCCGAGACGATCAATCAATGTACGGTAACGGTTTACATCTTTATTCTTTAGATAATCCAGCAACTTACGACGCTGATTAACCATGCGCAACAGTCCACGACGTGAATGATTGTCTTTTTTGTGTTCTGCAAAGTGCGGCGCTAAGTGAGTGATGTGTGCTGTCAATAAAGCGACTTGTACTTCAGGCGAACCGGTATCGGTTTCTGACTGACGATACGCTTCAACGACCGCTTTCTTTTGTTCTGCTGTAAATGGCATTTGTAATCCCTATTTAGATTAAAAATTAAAAAATAAAGCCGCCAACATAGCGACTTCTTTAAGTACACTGCTTCCACGATAGGGTGTAGAAACAGGTGTATTCTGTTGCAGGGGCGACTTGTTACCCCTCCATGTTAAACAACTTTTTCGGCGCTAGTTTACCATCCAAACGCATTTCTCCCAAGCCTAAAAACACTGCATCGTTATACATACGCACCGTGCCTTGCCTGCTTTCCAGGCTTTCGCCAGTTCCGTTCGCCCTGAGCTCATCAGCGGGAGAAAAATCGAGTGACTGGCCGTACCTTATGCTGGTGGCCTGTTCGTCTGACAACTGTACGGAGGGTAAAGCTTCCAGCGGTTTATCGACATTAATCAGACATTCCGACAGGCTGCGCTGATCCATTGCCGTCAACTGTTCGATGGTTCTGGCGTTTTCAATCTTGAATTGCCCCGCTTCCAACCGGCGTAATTCCTTCACCGTTGCGACGCAGCCCAGAGCATGTCCGATGTCTTCTGCCAATGAGCGGATATAGGTGCCTTTTGAACAAAATACGTCCAACATAAACTGATCCGGCTCCCGAACTAAGTCTTGAGAGCAAGTCAACAGCTTCAATTCAAATATGGTGAT
>DATBQC010000595.1:0-2428 GCA_036561065.1 Methylobacter sp.
CATGAGCGCGCCCTCGCTTACGATCAGTCCGAAAGCGTCGCGGAACATGAAGCGCAGACGCTCGTAGGAAAGCGCATGAAAGCCCTTCAAATAAATCGCCAGCGCATGAATGCGCGGTCCAAAAGGCGTCGCCGTGGCGACGGCGGGCGCCGGAGCTTTAACCCGTGAACCGCAATGCTCGCATCGGCAGGCAAAGCGCAGGTGGCGGACGACATAGGGCTTGACCGGCGGTATCTCGATCTCGTCGTATTCGCCGATCAATTCCATGTCGGCGTCGGGCGACACGGATCCGCCGCATAGCTCGCAATGGGTTGGTCTGTGGTCGCGGAACTCATCGGGATTGTCGGCCAACCGACGATTGTGCGGCTCATGCCCGGGCTTCGCCCCGCCAGGACGCGAGTTCTCGCGTTTCTCTTTTTTGTCGGTGGACGGAGGCTTGGACGAAGTCCGAGACGTTTTGTCCGGTCGTTGAAGCTGGATCACCAGCTCAATCAACTCGTCCTTGCTCAGGCGCTGCAAATCGGTCCGATCCATGCGCACATCGATTCAGAGATTGCGGTCCGTGACAAGGGAGTGGGTAAATACGCGACATGGACGCCGCCGACGTTAAGTTAAGCTGAATTATAAATACTAATATATAACATTATTATAGAAAGGAATGGTTTATGGAAAACATAGTAAAGCTAAAAGCGACTATCTTCCAAGCTCTCGACGCTATTATCAATCAAGCCTCGAGCCGCACTAACCATGACACGGTAACCGCAACCATAATGGCGCTAAATATGCTTGTCGATATGTTTACTGATGATATACGTGCTTTAATAAAGGAAAGAGAACTAGTTAATGCTGAAACATATGAAGAAACACTACCCGATTCCGATATTGTTCAAGATTGACGAACAGACGCTTAGAAAGCTCAATAAAGCCAGCGACGAACTCGGTCATACACGGAGTATGTTCATTCGCGACGCGATCTGTCGAAGAATTTTCGACTACGAAGCTCATGAGCGTCATTTAATCTTAAGCCTCAAACCACCGGCGTGCCTTGCGCCGCCTGATCCGCGAGCGGTCGAAGACGCCGTTCGTTAACATCTATGGCGACCAAGCCGGCGCAATGGTCGTTTGCTGGCTTGGCGGCCCGCAACCTAAGCAATTACTCTAAGGCTTTGTAGCTACTTGGATACAACTGTTCTCGTTGACAATGTAAAATTCAATTGTTACTGTAATATTAGTTGTAATGAGTGTACACTTGCCTAATTCTACATTGAAAACGTGAATAAATAATGTAGTTTAAGGCCATAGCAATAATACAGACCAGATTGTGCATTATATGAGAGTTACTGTAGAATGGTCGAGTTCGCAATGGCTATTCGACAGGCTTCATAGCAAATTTGATCTCTCAATTGGTGTTACGCTACAGACGCCATTGCAAAACGCCAACTGTATTGTACAAAGGAACAATGTGGGCTCGCGTACAATTGGAACAATGAGCGGGATTCCTGTAACCCTCCCTATGGCCGCACGATCGGACAATGGGTCCGAAAACTGGCCGAAGGTGACGCGGAATTATACGTGACGCTCTTGCCGGCTAGAACGGATGCAATCGGTATCGGCCGGCGGAATACTTCTTTATCGCGCTCGTATATTATGGTGTATATCCAGAGGTCATTAGCTTTCTGGCCTCCGCAATGTTTACTAGAATGTCTGGTACGCAGTACTTTTCGGGTTACGACAGGACCGAAAAGAGCGTGGCTGCGGCCTTAGCGTCTTCTAGTCTTAGACTACATCAACCAGAGGGCTTTGTAATCGTTATGACCTTTTGCGGTTGTGCCGTCGTCCACATGCCGTGGCGAGGATTTGTCGTCTCATCAACAACGCCCAAATCAAAATCATCCGGAGAATCTCTGAGGGCCTCCAAAACAGTCAATACCTTGTCTGTATTAAAGAAAACGTTTTGGGGCATCCTTACCTGATCCTGGGGCTCAAAAAAAGGCAATCCTGACACCATGCCAAAGCCCGCCATATTGCCGAACTTATCGGCGTAGAAACGGCTTGGAGCATCCTCCACAGTCATGACGGGGGCATGTCCGAAGTTCTCCTCGATAATAGATTTCATGTTGTGGTAAGTGGATTCGGAACCTAATAGTTGCACCCGTTCATCGAAAACCCTTCGATGTTCTTCCGCAACGTCGCTGCGACCGATGCTATTAAAATACCCGGTTATTGCACGACCGGTCGTGCTCCTTGCTTCATCAGCAAATACCACGAACAAAGATGCGTTCGGCTTCAATTTTCTGTACATAGTTTGAATGCCAGCCTCTATGTTAAAGAAATAAATGGCATGAATGCACAATTCCATATCCAGTGAATCATCAGGGATGGTTAGCCACGGATTGACCGAGTTCAACTTTCCAATTTCAGTTTGGAT
>DATBQC010000596.1:0-2489 GCA_036561065.1 Methylobacter sp.
TTCTAAGACGCAAATGAAAACGCGCCACCTTCAAAACTCACAGCAACGATAACAGTGTATGGGCATTGATGGCATGAGGCATTAAGTCTCGCGAACGTATTTGCCTTGTTGTGTTGCGGAGTGGCAACATAATCGGTAGCCGCAAAAAAAGGTGAAACCACAAAAAAGCCCTTTTCAAAAATGCCTTTAACAGACTTAATACTTAATATGTTTTTGAGAGATGGCTTTTCGGGCGCCCCCACGTATTGGCCCAAATCAATACTATTGCGTGGCCGTTGCTTTTAAGCTTTTCCGGTGAGACCTGTCATTCAACAGGATCCAAAGGATGATTGGAAGGGAAACCGACCATGACCACGCAATGTAAAAATTGTTCTCATTGAATGCAGCGCAACTCTGGTTCTAAGCCGGGAGCCCCCTCGGTGCCACGTTGCCCCAAACATCTCAGCGCATCATTCAGAGGAATCGTATTCGACAAAGCTCAGGTATGAGGCAAGGGCCTCAATTTCGTTTGGCGACAACTGGCGTGCAATTTGAGGCATGGGTTCTGCAGCCGCATGAAACCCTTCGCTCCACTGCTCGAGTCTGCTTTTCAAATAGGAATAGGACAATCCTCCCAATCGAGGAATTTCTCTTACTCCCTCAGCATTCGGGCCATGACAAACGAGGCAGGACGCAACATTCGACTCCGCCATTCCCACTTCATATATTGACTTTCCTAGGGCTACTAGGTCCCTATCTCCATCATTGGCGGCTTTGGGAGGCAGCGTTGAAAAGTAAGCTGCCAAATCATGCGCCGTCTGGGGACTTAGATTTGCCGTGGCGCCCCACATATATTGTTTTGAATACGGATTATCTCGGATGTGGTCGTGAAAGCTCAGGAGCTGGTTTTCGATGTATTGATCTCTCTGTCCGGCCAATCGCGGCGCGGTCGCAAATCCTTGCGCCGATGTTCCATGGCACCAAGTGCAATTTTTGATGGGAAGGACCTCATCTGCCAACAGCGGACCGGCAGCAGAAGATACAATCACCAGGACTGCTATTTTTGACTTGACCCGTTTCATGACCCACGTCTCGCGCTTTAAGCATTCATCGAAGCCAATGACCCGGATAACTATCCGATTCACTTCAGATAGCTGAGGTAGGCGGCAATGGCGACAACTTGTGACTGGGTCAAGTTGTGGGTTGTCGGCACCATAATCGCCGATGTATCGTCCTTAGCCCCACCTTGACCTCGCTCTTTGCTCCAATTCGTCAATGCTTTTACGGTGTACGGAAAGAGCTGGCCTGCCAACCGAGGAATTTCGTTTTGCCCCTTAGCCTCTGGCCCATGGCAAGCGGAACACGCAGGAACGTTGGATTCCGGTAATCCTTGCTCGAAAATTGTTCTTCCTAGGGCCAAGTGGTCCCTCGGAGCCCCACCAATAGGATTTGGATTGAGATCCTGAAAATACGTGGTCAATGCCGCGACCATCGACGGGCTCAGGGCATGCGCCACGTTAAACATGACAGGGTTCATACGCCTACGCTCAATGAAGGCCCGCAACTGGTTTTCGATGTATTTTGGCTGCTGTCCTGCGAGTCGTGGCATAGGATAATATCCGCGATACCCTTGACCCGACAACCCATGGCAAGTCTTGCAATATTCTAACTTGGACTGAAACTCTGGCTTCGAAAAGGCGGCGGTCTCCTTTTCTTTCGCTTCACCCGCTGTGATGAAAATGATTGCGAAAATTGCCGCGCAAAACAGGGACTGTAAATTAATGGCTTTCATGATCCGGCCTCCGCGCCCTTCGTTTGGTGTCAATGCCCAGCGGACCTTCCTGCAATTTAGGGGACACCGGATTTAAGCGGTTTTTGCTCGGCTTGCCCTGGCATGCAGCGAGGGCAGGTCTAGACTTTGACGATTATAGTATGCTTTGGTATGGGTAAACAGCTCTCGTTTCGCTGTACGGAATTGCTTTTATTGGCGATCAGTAGACGACTGACCGTTTGCGGTGGCACCTGATTGCTATTCGCAATCCGTCTTATTCGTGACGGCGGGACTCGAACTTGCCGTTATGTATGCGCCGGCAGGTTCGACGTAACAGTTGAGGCCATTCTCTGCCGTGGTTACAATGCTGACGCCCATGGGGTTGTGCCGCGCCAACCCTATATGGCTTGAGATTTATCGGGGCCCTTTCATGAAAGCCATTAATTTACAGTCGTTGTTGCACGCGGCAGTTTTCGCAATTGTTTTCACCGCGGCGGGCCGAGCGGAAGAAAAGAGTCCGGACGCCATTTCGCCGCAAGAGCTTCAAGCTAAGATAGCATATTGCAAAACGTGTCACGGGGTATCAGGGCAAGGTTTTCGTGGATCCTATTCCATGCCACGACTCGCGGGGCAGCAGCCCGAGTATCTTGAGAACCAGTTGCGCGCCTTTATTGAGCGCAGACGAACAAACCCAGTCATGTTTAACGTGGCCCACGTCTTGACCCCAGCGATGGTGACA
>DATBQC010000597.1:0-1813 GCA_036561065.1 Methylobacter sp.
TGGTTGAGCATGTTGCGGAGTGTGTTTTGTCGGTCTGCTGAGGGCTCATCGGCAAAAGCTGTTGCCGTGACCCACATTAAAACCAGCAGCTTGTACATGGCTGTTACTGTTTTAGCTTGGCATAGTACGCCGCAACATTACCAATATCGTCATCGCTTAAGGAACCAGCGATAGCATTCATAATGTCGGATTTGCGGGTTTTATCCCGGTACTGTTTGAGCGCGGTTTTCAAGTAATCCAGATCGCGTCCGGCCAAAGGCGGAAAAGGCGCATCGGCAGACGGCATCCTGATGCCGTGGCATTGCGAACAAACCGCCGCCGCTTTGGCCTCGCCCGCATAAATGCTTGCCGCATTGACGCTTTGGGCGGACACCAAGCCTAATATCAACGATCCTGTAAGAGCTACAAGTCTCATTATTTTGCTCCTTTCATCTCATCAGGAGAAAGACCGCGAGTCATGTATCTAACGCGGCCGTGAGAGAATATGCCAGCCGGGCTTTCCATCTGTACGGAAGCCACTTTTTCCAAGGATTTCGAATCATAAACGACGACTTCGTCACCGCTGTAACCGGCGCTGACATACAGGAATTTGCCGTCGGCGCTGTATTCAGGGAAATAAGCATGTCCGCCCACATCCAAGGTTTTAACCACTTCCAGGGTAAGCTTGTCGATCAGCTGGATGGTGCGGGCGCGACGATCCTTGGAGATGATGTCCACCGCGACATAAGGCGCATTGGCGTGAGCTGCGGGAGATTCCGTACCGCCGGAAACCGGAACCTGTTTAACCACTTCCATTTTGTCCAAATCCCAAACGCTGACCACCATTTTGTCGCAGTCGCCGAAGTTGGTGCCGAAACCTAATGTGCGGCCGTCAACTTCAACCACAGAACCGCCGCCAACATGGGGTACGCAACCGGCCTCCAATTTTTTGATGATTTTACGGTCTTTTAAATCAATCGCAGCCACGATACTGTCGTCATAAGAAGCCACCATGAGTTTGCTGCCGCCATGGGACAAAAAGGCATCATGCAAATGGCGTCCGACTTTTTCGATTTTGGTGACCGGGAAGCCTTCTTTTAAATCGACCACCCAAACTTGACCTGCGTTTTCCAGGGCTATAGCGAATATATCGGCAAACGGCGTGCCGATGATCATACCGGAATCGGAAGAAACCATTTTTCCGTCCGGATCAACGCCTTCCAGTTCAAAGGTTTTCAAAGGTTCCAATGTGTCGGCATCGAGAATGACAGCATTGTGCGGCACATAAGACCCGGCCATGATGTATTTGCCGTCGCGGGAAACGCCCAGTCCCGGTCCATTGAATCCGGTTTTAACGCTGCGCACGGCTTGCATGGAGTATAAATCGACTTTGAAGATTTCCGCCGTATCGGTTTTTACATAAGCCCAGCGGGGGTTGGCAGGGTTATAGTCGATGATATGCGCGGCGGTGCCGGTAGGAATTTCACCGATTTGTTTATGGGTGGTGCTGTTGATGAACACGGCTTTTGAACCTGAACCGCGCCCGTATTTACCGCGAGCCGCAATGCCGATCACATCATCCATGCTGTTGATTTGATAGGTGGGCTTTGCAGGCAAAGTGCTTTCGTCTTTAACATACACTTTGATCGACGCCTTGATGTCGTCAATCGTCCAGGCCGGATTGGCAAGTTTTGGCGTGGTTTGCAGATGTTTGACCAAGCCGCGGATTTCGTCATCCGATAACCGGCCGTAGAACGGAGGCATCAAGGTGTCGAAACTGCCGGTCATTGTAATAGTGCGTAAAGCCATAGGACTGCGGCCTTTCAGCGTGTCG
>DATBQC010000598.1:0-1516 GCA_036561065.1 Methylobacter sp.
AAGAAACCAAGGATTTACCCGAAACTGAAGCAAGGGAAGTCTTGGATTTCGTGGAATTCCTAAAGGCCAAACGGCGGCGCGAATCAGAAAGCCCGGCGAAATCCCAACCCAGGGAAAGCGACGAGGGAAAAGCAGATATGAGCGAATTCGACCAATTCGGCTCAGTCTATGATGGACAATTCGACCGGGATGCCTGTTATGACCGACCTAATCTTCGCTGATACCAATCTGGTGCTGTACACAATCGGTAAGGATGCCCAAAAAAAGGCAATTGCTCGGGAGATTGTGAAGGGGCGGCCTGTGGTGAGCGTGCAAGTCATCAACGAAGCTGTAAATGTCTGCTTACGCCGTTTCTCCTTCACGCGGGAACGTGCTTATGCCTTTGCAGACATCCTTATGCGCCAAACGGATGTGCGACCGCTCGACGAAACAACCATCCGTAAAAGTGCAGAAATCGCTATTCGCTACCGGTTTTCCAATTGGGACTCACTGATTATTGCGGCAGCTTTGCTAGCGAATTGCGATACCCTCTATTCCGAGGATATGCAGAACGGGCAAATCATTGCTGGCACGCTAACCATTGTGAATCCTTTTCTCTAAAGCTCGGTAAAAACCGGTCATGAACGACGATAAACAATCACACGAAGCCTCAAGTCTTAGAACGTATTTCGACGAGCAATTAGATCACCTGAAAAAGCTTGCCGACAGCCTAAGTCAGCCGCATAGGTTATTGATTATAAATGGTTTCAGCTACAGCCTTTACTCATCCTACGGCCAGGCCGAAATCTAAAGTACCGCCCCATGATTAACGGTTTCCAGAACGTCGATAATTTCATTACACCCTACGGCACTTTTATCTTCATTGACAATATAGTCCGCCAAGGCTGTAATTGCCTGCCAATTTGATCTTTCATTAACGAAGCTGAATGCCGCTAAAAACAGCTCTGTGATTTTTTGTTTTCTAAACCCTGAATTTGCAAGAAAGCAGTCAAGATACTCGTTGACAGCCTCTAATTCGGAAGTAGCATCAAAGTAATACACGGCATTTAAATAGATCAGACGAGGGTTAATCAGTTCTCCGTTTCGTTCTGTAATATATTTTGCCTCTGCCAAAGAGCCGACCAGCATGTTGATCATATCCGCTTCAAAAGCACGCTGATAACCAATTTTCTGCGCTGAAGAAAAATCGTGTGTTGCCTCTTCAATTGAGGAGGGCAGCATATGAATTAAACGGCCACCGTCTAAGTTTGCAATATATTTGGTGTCAGTAGTTAAAAACGGGGATGAGTGAAAGTCACCATTCACCGGCGTTATGAAAATCTGAAAAAAAACCGGCGGTAGTCTTTTTCGTTTGTTGCCGAGATGAATAGCCGCTGCGTGCCCAGCTTCATGAATAGCAACTTTCCTGTATACTTCTTGATGAGCCAGTTTTAACGCTTTATTAAAAATGTGCTTATGATTCATAATATTGATCCTGCAACATGATGTTTTTAATTGTTTCGAATTGAACTTTTTA
>DATBQC010000599.1:0-5334 GCA_036561065.1 Methylobacter sp.
CCGGCGCTGAATCGCCTCAAGTGAGGGAATACGCACGAAATGCCTTTGAGCAGGCCTTCGAATTCGAAAGCCCGTTCTTGTCCAGCGAATTTCTGGAAGAAAACGAAAACAAAGACTTTGTACCAGAGGTTGCATCCTTAGCTGAATTATTAGGAGAGCTTGGATCCCCCCAATTTCGCGAAAGTCTTGAGAATTTGGTTAACGAGGCATTGGAGATTCATGCCGAACAACTCGCCAACGAATATGGCGATCGCGAAACGCTAGAAGCTTCCGGCGAAAGAATGCTGAATGAGCATTTTTATCCGCTCACCAAGCAAGCGGAGACGATGCTTGAGCAATTCTTTGAGAGGTTAGAGGCTTATGAAGCTGAGGCGCTGACAGATAATGAGATTGAACGCGTTGCCGGCGAAGTTTATCCACAAGGGCAGCCCATGTCCCCCGCCTCGGAACAGTTTTTAGGCGGCTTATTAAGAAAGGCAAAAAAACTGGCATCGGGAGCAATCAATTTTGCCAAAAAAGGTATCGAAGGAGCCGTCAAGCTTGCAGGCAAGGGCTTGGCCGCGGTTGGGAAATTTGCCTTCGGACCTATCTTAAACGGACTCAAGAATCTCGGTAAAACCCTACTTAAATATGTGGTGAAGTTTGCTCTTAATCGCTTGCCCGCCTCGGTCAGACCGATGGCTAAGACTTTGTCGGAAAAACTTTATCGTGTTTTAGGCGAGCAAGAGTCTGAGTTCGAGACTGAACAGACCGAAAACGAAGGTATTCCGGCTGCTTATGATATAGCGCGCTTGGAGATGGAGTTTGATATCCAGGCGGCACAGCTGTTGCTGACACCCGACGAAGTCGAGATGGAGCATCTGGTTTCTCAATATGGTGAGATGGAGCAGGAGGCAGAGTCTTCGGAAACCATGCTGGATCATGCGCGGTCTCAATTCATAACGGGTCTGGAGCGTTTGGCGCCGGGCGAAAGCCCAGGGCCTGTTTTGGAACAATTCATCCCTGTGGCTCTGATGGCCTTGCGTCCTTTGGTGCGCACTGCGATTGGTTTCATCGGTCGAGATAAAGTCATCGGTTTTCTAGCCGATTTGATAGGCCGCTTGATTCGCCCGATTCTAGGGAGTGATTTTACTCGCTTGCTGGCGCCGGCCATTGTCGATGCGGGTCTGTCCATACTTGGGTTCGAGACGGCGGAAACCGATCCGCGAGTCGTTGCGACTGAGGCATTGGCAGCTACTGTAGAAGAGACCTTAGCCACTGTAGCAGGCCTTCCTGACCATGTGCTGGAGAATGAGACGATGCTTGAAGATGCGGTTCGCGAAGCTTTTGAAGCCGCCGCCGCTAGTTATTTCCCGCAAAGCGTTATTCGTTCCGAGTTACAGGAGACATCGGAATTACCCGGTATGTGGGTACGTCTACCAAAAGGCACACCACGCAAACGTTATGCAAAATATACCCGAAGTATTCCGGTGGTTATTACGCCAATGGTTGCACGCACCGTGAAAACCTTCGGGCAAAGTACATTGGCTGACTATTTTCGCGACCAATTGGGCTTACCTGCTAATCGGACCGTAAAGGCTCGCCTGTTTCTTTATAAAGCGATCAATGGAACACGGGGGTCGACGATTGCTCGTGCCGAGCGTTTTCCGTCACAGGGTCGGCAATTACATCCGCTGACCTCTCAGGCCGCGGGTATGCTGCTTGGCTCTAATGCCGGGCTGGGGCAACAGCCTGTTTCTTTAAAACATCCCGAGAATCCGGAAAACCTGAAGATCGGTCAACGGCTGTATCGAATTGAATTGCCAATGTCCCGGCGGCCGATACGCGGATCGACAACTTTTCTTAAGCTCAATATTCAGACAGGCGAGGTTAGAATGTGGCTCTATCTGAGCGAGCCACATTGCCAACAGCTTGCCGCCGAACTCACTAAAGGCCGATATACCCCCGCTTTTGCGTTAGTCAAACCCTTAATTAGTCGAATAGCCAACGCATTAGCCGAAAATCCTGGAAACATGCTCCCTGAAAATATACGAATTATCGAAGAAAAACCACAACTTGAGCAAAAAACACCCTCTTGGCTTAGGGGAGTCGCTGGAGCTTTGGGACGGCATATCGAAAAGTGGGCTTTAATCCAAATCATAGAATACTTTAAAAATCGTGGTGATCAGATTCAAAAAGCATGCTCATCTCAGCATGATGGAATAACGATTAGTATCACGATGACTCAAGTGCCGGGTATGGAGAAGCTCCGACTTCTTAGCCGTGGAACTATGAATCAATCGCTAAACAGGCAAGACTGGCGAGGAGCCCCAAGATACGATATCACCACTTCTCCCGGCTATGGGGTGGCGCCATGATAGACGAAGGGACTAAAGGTCTTCGCAGCCAAGTGGCTCGTGAAGTGAGCCACTGGGAAGGGGCAGCCGAACGGCTGGATGATTTTGAGGGAACAGCTTCTCCCTCCGCGTGGCAAGGATTGGAACGTTACCTGGGTGTCACTCTTCGTAATGAGTTGAAAGAGGCTCGCGAACAATTGAAACGAAATGCTGCCGTACTGCGTGCTGAGTATAACGCAGCACGCACGCGTGCAGAATTAGTTCGCGTCGCATTGAGCGTATCGGTTTTTAAAGGCCGTTATTTACAGACGGAACTGCTGGTTGACTTTTATGTAGATGCAGTCCGTGCGCGAACTAATCCGGAATTGGCTATGCAATTGCGCGCTTTCGACGTCATGGCCGAACGTGCTCTTTCCAGTACCCTGGCTCCGCTTGGCAAGCAAGCGCCGCCGATCCTGGTTTATCTAAAGCCGGGCATTGGCGCGTCAATCCTACGTATTAACACACCTTTATGGGATGGCTCTCTGAGCCAGGTAGCGGCAATTAAGTTGACTTATCACAATCGCGTTCGTCCGACGGCGCTGTTGCATGAAACAGGACATCAATTTTCTGCATTGACCGGTTGGAATGAAACCTTGGCTCGGGCATTTCGCGATAACCTGAAATCTTTTGGAACGGGAGTGGCTGAGCAGGTAGCGGAGTGGACCACCGAGATTGCCGCCGATTTTTTCGCCTTCGCCCATGCCGGTTTCGCTGCCTTGGCGGCACTCGCGGACGTCGTTTCCGGTCGTAATGCTCAAGTTTTTCGTTATCTTGTCGGCGATCCCCATCCCATTGCTTATTTGCGTGTGTTTTTGGGCGTGGAGATGTGTCGACGGTTCTACGGAATGGGACCATGGGACGATCTGGCGGCTGCTTGGGAAGAGTTACACCCCCTATCTGCTGCTGACGCTGAAGTGGCTAGTATCATACGTGCCATTATGCCTGCATTGCCTCGCATTGTGGAGATTGGGCTACTAATGCGCATGCCCTGTTTTAATGGAAAAGCACTGGTAGCGCTGGTAGACCCACAGCGCGTCTCGCCCGGGGCTCTTCGAGAGATGCAGCATAATGCAGGCGGGGCATTATACGTCTCGAGCCACTTTATTTGGATGGAGTGTCTTCGGCTTACCGCCCTCTCTGGCCTACGTTATGCAATTGAGCCACAGGCTGGACGCGAAATTCTGAGACAACAAGAGGATTGGATGGTTAGGCTAGGACAAATGTCGCAGCAGCAAGGAGGCGCATCCCAAAATGGGATAGCTGCATAAAAGATAACGTATGGAGGCCTTAACTTTATTAACGATGATTGATTAAGGAGATAACAATGGCAATAAAAAGAGGTACCGAGAATGATTCAGATACAAATGATGCCTTAAACGATCCTCAGGAGGCGTTAAATCGAGAGCATGAAAAGGTTGTTGCACTGCGTCACCAGTTAGAGCAGGATCGGATTGAGATTGCAGTATTACGCGATGAGTTAACCGTGGCTTTGCAACTGCTCAATGAAAGCATCCAACAGAACCGTCAGGCATCTGAGGGAGCAATCATAATACAAGAACCTAGTAATTTAGAGCAGAGTAATGAGACTCAGGAAGCACTGCCAGATTGGATGGCGAAACTCCCTAAAGAAGAGCGCGAGCGACTGAAAAAGGTGATTAACAATTTAGAGCTCTTGGCGAAGAGCCTTCAAGGACCGCAGGATGTTTTGGATCTAGGATTTGGGAATGCCCGCCCCTTTCCCATCGATTTGGCTCAGTGGAAGCTACCTGAGTGGCATCCGGTGCCGCAGGACTCCCCCACCGGACTACTCCATAGGACGATGCAGAATCAGGCAACAAGTGAAAAAAATTAAACTCTTAGAAACTTTTTATTAGAGGAAGTCCGCTATGTTCCTTCAACTTGTGACAAATCCGGTTCCCGCTACCACGGAGACTAATGCACGGCAGTTGTTTCAGTTTCATCCGCTCGTCATTTCTGGACTAATCGAAACTTATTGGCGCAACCGCTATGTCGCTGCAAACTTTCCGTTCGATCCGTGGCCGCAGTCGATGACCGATCGTATCTGGGCTGATTTTGGCTTCAATCCAGCTTTAAGTGGTCTCATAACTGGTACATCGAACTGGGATCATGCGATATACGCCTATCTTATTGAAAACACAAGGGTATATGATATTTTTCGGAAGGTGATTGAAACATATCAGTTTAGTGAAACATTGGAAGTTCCGAGCATTGAGAGTCAACGTTATTGGCGGAATACGGAATATCTAGTTTATTCCGATCCTGATCTAAGTATGGTGTGGAATATGACTAGCCGTACTCGTGGCGACGAGGTGTCGCATCGAATGACATTTTACAGTTGGTTTTTCGGACTCGACTTGACACATGCAGCAGAGATTGTCCAGAAGCATCCCTACCAAAAGCCGGCAGCAGCAAATCGAGACTTCATCCCAACTGTTGAAGCATTTCTGCGCGAGGTTTGGCGCGGCATAGTTAATGCCTCAAATACTTCCGGCTCAAACCCTACGGATAACGAAGCTATTGCCACTACCGCTCGGCGTGTCTACGATATGCTCATTACTCGCCGTCGAAATGGCAATCTTTCCCGTGAAGAATTTCGGGCAGTCGCTCTGATGTCTTGGTTACATTTGACTATCAGTTTTGACTCCCCTGTTGTACAGGATCTCAAGGCTAGCGCATCAAGCCCAGAGGAGCGACTGGCCAAAATTGGGGAGCGCGTAGGAATGAAACCGCACTCGAAATCAAAAGCCTTCTTAGATCTTGCTCAACCGTTTTCTAAACTTCTTCAATTCATCGAAACCGGTCAATTAAATGATCCAGCCAACGCACTAGTACTATATCAACCCACAACAATTCGAAATATCGTGCAGATTGTTATTGATCAATACACTTTAGCAACGGGACGAGATCTCAAATCTGCGCCTGTAACTCTTACCCA
>DATBQC010000600.1:0-2272 GCA_036561065.1 Methylobacter sp.
CGGGAACCGCCGCTGGCAAAGGCATCGCCCAGCCAGAACCGGTACTCTGCCGAAACCGCATTGGCAATATCGGAGAACTGCGCCGTGCCTTTATCTGCGGCTACCACCAGATAGGGGTCGGGATCGTCATAGCAGACGATATTCTGAGGCTGGACGACCTTGTCATCGACATAGTTGTCGGTTAAATCCAGCAAGCCGTGGATCAGCGTGAGATAGGCTTTTTTTCCGGCTTCTTTTATTGCCTGCCCGGAGAGCTTTGTACCGTTCTTCTTAACGACAAAACCACCCTTGGCACCTGTCGGGATGATCAACGCATTTTTACTGATCTGGGTTTGCATCAGACCCAGAATCTCGGTTCTGAAATCATCGGGTCGGTCCGACCAGCGGATACCGCCACGGGAAATCTTGCCGCTACGCAAATGGATGCCCTCCATATCGACCGCATGGACATAAATCTCGTTTTGCGGCTTGGGCGCGGGCATGTCAATGATGCCCAGACTGTTAATTTTAAAGGCGATGAAATAATCGGACGAACCGCGGCGCTGGTGAAAACTACAGCGCATCGTCGCATCTATCAGGTTGAATAGCGTGCGCAAAATCCGGTCGTCATTAATATCGGAAACCGAGGCGATGCTCTCCAGCAGTTGCAAGCGCGAGAGGAATAAAGCCTGCTCTTCCCTGATCGCCGGATCGTCCCAGTCGGGATTCGGCCTAAAGCGCGCTTCAAAGTAATTAAACAAGCCCGATGCAACCTGCGGGTTATTAATCAGGGCATGATGTACGCTGGCTCGGGTGGTTCGATGCCCCAGTTGCAGATAATAATTCCGGTAAGCCCGAAGCACATCGATGTCCTGCCAAGCCATGCCGGTCAGGACACACAGTTTGTTCAACGCGTCATTTTCGACCTTCCCATCCATCATCACTTGAATGGTTTCCAGCATCCGGTTTCTCAACCTGGAGAATGAAGCGCACTGGCTTTTCGCCTTAATAGTGAAGCTTTTAATAAACAGGGTATCGCCGTCGACCGTAACCTGAAACTGCACCTGATCCATGACTCTTAAATGCATGTTTTCCAGAACCGGAATATATTCATCCAGATAACGCGACTGACGGCTATAAAAATGTAGCCGGTAATGATCGACTTCTTTTCCGGGACTAAGCAGGCTGATGCATTGATTGTTGGATGCCAAAACCTGCTCGAGATGCAGTATGTCTTTTAGCGCATAACGCGGCGAAACCAGCGCCCGATATTCGGTTGAAAACGCGGCATGGTATTTTTGCCACAGGTGATGACCGGCTTTTTTGCCCAAGGCCTTTTCAGCAATGTGCTGCAAAACCGTCGGCCAGGTTTTGGTAGGTCTGTTCAATGGTTTATCTCCCTCGGCAGTTAGAAAAATAGGACGCAGATGGCAATCTTTTATTCACCACGAACGACTGCATGGATGCAGGAGCAATTGCCGAGACACGATGTTTTATTCCTTCTCGTCCGTCGAGCCTTCGTGGTGAAATCCTTCAACTCAGATATTTGATAATTTCCAGAACATTGCAACCGCCCTGCCGGGTGTAGGTCACCGAATCCATCAGGGTGCGGATGAAAAATATGCCCATGCCGCCTTCTTTGGGATGATCAAAATCCGGTAACGGCACGGATTCCAGGTCGAAGCCCTGGCCGTGATCGTACACCTTGATGTTCAGCTCGTTTTCCTGAATATTGATGGTTATTTTGACGGTGTCTTTCGGGTCTCGATGATTTGCGTGTTTGATCGCGTTGACTGTTGCTTCCGTCAGCACCAGATTTAAATGATAAGCCAAGGCCTCGCGATCACCGGAAAAGTCATCCAGCTCTTTCGCTATATGCTCACCAATGCTCCCGATCAAATCCAGATATTTGGTCTGCGTCGGAATGATTACCTCAACCTGAATAACCGAGTTACACATACATAACCTCTACGTTTCGCCTTCAAAAGCCTCATTTAAATCCGCATAGATCTCAAACACCCTGTTTAAACGGGTCAGCTCAAACATCGATAACACCTGTTGCTGCATGTTGGCTATAGCCAGCTTGCCCGACCTGGCCGCCGCATTTTTATAGCCTGACAGCAAAGCGCCCAAGCCGGAGCTATCGATAAAACGCACCTGTTCCAGCTGGACGATAATATTGACTTCGCCCTGTTCTATCAGGTGCAAAATGGCTTCCTTTAATTCGCCTGAATTGTGTGCGTCTATCCGTTCTTCCTTAATAAAGAGGACGGTACAGCCGTTTATTTTTTAC
>DATBQC010000601.1:0-4633 GCA_036561065.1 Methylobacter sp.
TCCTGGTCATTTTCTCAGGCTGTTTTTTACATGCCAAATATATATAAATTTTCTATTATCACGGGAGTAACTCTGTTGTGCACTGCGTGTGCACCTATTCCTAAGACTTACATCGAGTCGTGCCCTTACCAGGCCGGGCAAGGCATGGTGGAAACTTACCCGAATATGCTTCGTAGCACCGACATCCCTATCGACCACATTATTGTGCTGATGCAGGAAAATCGCTCATTTGACCACTATTTTCAGAAACTTCCTGAGTATGGACAGCCTGATGCCGAGGTCGCTCCAGCGAATACATACAACTTGGATAATGATGGAAAAAAAGTATTCTTGACGCGAGCCAGTACGCCTTGTTTGGGCGATGAACCCCATTATTGGAACAAAGTGAACGAACAGATTGCAGATGGCGCAATGAGCGGTTTTGTTACTGCCGGCGGGGCGATGGCGATGACTTACTATGATGAATTGTGGATTCCATATTACTATGCTTTGGCGAACACTTTTGCGATTGCAGATCATTATCACGCCAGCGTTCCCAGTTCGACCTGGCCTAACCGTATGTATATGATTGCGGGCACTTCATTTGGGCATATTCTCAACGATCCGCCTCCGCCTCATGCCGAGGAGCGCTCTATCTTCCACCAACTCGAACAGGCTGGCGTATGCTGGGCCGTGTTCACCGCTGCTGAACCTTCCTTCGAAGAGCAGATCCTGCCGGGACTCCGTGCTGAGGAGGGTGATCATTTCCTGACCGCCGACGATTTTTTAAAAGCCGCAAAAGAAGGTAAGCTGCCCAGTTTTTCCTGGGTTACGTCTGCCGGCAGTCATAATGAACACCCGCCGAAAAATATTCAGGCGGGCCAAAAGTTTGTTGCTCAAATAATTGATGCTGTAATGAAAAGCCCTAACTGGCAACGGACAGCCCTGTTTTTTACCTACGATGAGCACGGTGGATTCTATGACCATGTACCACCACCGAAGGCGTGTCCACCGGATGATATAAAGCCTATTCTCGAGTCCAGGGATGTTCCCGGCAAATTTGATCGTCTCGGGGTGCGCGTGCCGATGATTGTCATCTCTCCTTTTGCCAAAAAGCACTATGTGTCACACACTGTGTATGATCACACGTCTATCTTGCGTTTTGTGCAGGCGCGTTTTAATTTGCCTGCACTTACCGCCAGAGACGCCCATGCCAGGCCACCCATTGATATGTTCGATTTTGAGCATCCCTCGTTCACAAATCCTCCAGTGTTGCCCGAAGCGGTGGAAGACTCTCGCTTTCTTAACGAATGCGAGGATACGGCAAGGACTCATTACAGCGATGAGGTAGCAACGGGGAAATAAGCAATCGATTGTTTTGGGGGAGATGGTATCTTACTGTTCTTTTAGCGGCTGGGATGAAATCAGGATTTGATCGACAATGAGCTTTTTTAAACGCGCACGTACCCTATACATTCTGCATCGCCATGCCATTGCGCATGATCTGTGGGTAGAAGTTGCCGAAAAGCTAGCTTTTTTGCAGGGAATGACGGCGGTTGAGAAAGCGCACTTGCGAGAACTGAGTACGCTGTTTTTGCATGAAAAAAAGTTCTTCGGCGCTCAGGAACTTCAGCTCACCGACGCAATGTGTGTGACCATCGCCATTCAGGCCTGTCTTCCGGTACTAGGGCTTGGTATTAGCTGTTTGTCAGGCTGGACCGAGATCATTGTTTATCCAGGTGCGTTTCGGATTTGTAGAGACGACAAGGATGCGGCGGGTGTTGTACATCATCAGGAACAGGCGCTCATAGGTGAATCATGGTCGCGAGGGCCACTTATATTGTCATGGGACGATGTTGAGCGGGATGTGCAGGGGAAACAATCCGGCCGCAATGTCGTGATTCATGAAATTGCCCATAAACTGGATATGTTAAATGGTAGTGCCAACGGTTTTCCTCCTCTGCATTATGGTATGGAGATCATACGTTGGACTGCTTCGCTGAGTACCGCCTATCAGTCATTGGTTCGGCGAGTTGAACATCACCATCGTGCATGCATTAATCCTTATGCTGCGACGAACCCTGCGGAGTTTTTTGCAGTAATCAGTGAATATTTTTTTTGTTCGCCTGAAACTCTTCATACGCACTTTGCTGATGTTTACCAACAACTTCAACTTTATTATCGTCAGGATCCATTGCGGCGTATTCATTACGAGTAAACAACTTAATGGTTTTTCTGTGCTAACCTGCTTAAGCAATCCAAATAGGTGTCGCTTTTGGTTTACTACTGGATCACCTATATTCTAAAAAACAACATACTCGGCTTATGATCGCTCCATGACAAACACATCAAACTTCTGGCAACTATGGGCGCCGCATCTTGCTCTTTTTGAGGATAACCACCTCGATCTGCGAACGATCAATATTATTGCTGACAAAATTTCCCCGCCTGTTTTAATAGTCGGCGGAGGACAAGGCTTAATAATCGATGCCTTGCGTAAAAAAGGGCTTCACGTCGACGGCGTCGATTCAAACTCTGAAATGGTCAGGCTGGCCGAACTGCGCAGAGGCATCAAACTGGTGCATACCGACGGATCAAGTTTGCCCTTTGCCGACGAAAGCTACGCGACCACCATCATTTCGACCGGCGTGGTCGATTTTCTGGACGATGAAAAGCAAATCCTGCAGATCATTAACGAAGCCAGACGCGTGACAAAAAAGGGGGGGAGCCTGCTTGTCTCCTATTACAAGGTTCACCCTGCGGCAGAAAAGTTTCTTAATCGTATCGGGATCATCACCGAAAATCATATCATGCGGCTTAGAAGGCTTTTCGAACTGAGCAGGCTCCCTCCATCAAAGTTCATCGCCGATATTAGACAGGACGGAAACCTGAGTCTGTGCGGCGCAATCGCTGAATTGCTGCGAATACAATGGTTTTTACCGAAAAAGGAACGCCTGTTGTCCAATACCATGAGCAAGATATTAAAAACGGCGGACAATGCGGATGAACTGATTGGTTCGGCATCCGAAGCGATTCCCCATCATACGCGGGAAAGCATCAGCACCTTATGCAAAAAACTCAAGCTGTCTATCAATACCCTTATGGAATATGAGATGTGTTTCGTCGTCGACGTTGGTGTTGAATCAAAGCAGCTGTAAAAGAGCGTCAAAATTTGCCGGTTCATAATCCCTAAATTATTGCTTTTATTAAGCACTCTGTTTTTATTGACTGGAAAAAAGGGAAAGCTGGTTTGCACACACACGCTGAAAACCTTGGAAACGGAGCGTAGCGGAGTGAAGATTTTTAGTCCCCGGTAGCGATAGTGCATGTGTTTTCATATATGGGCTTGCTACGTTTGATGCGGTAATCAAAAATAGCCTGGCTGATGGCAAGAACATGCCATTCGTTGAGACTGTTTTGGAACGCGAAACCACGATGCCCCGAGGTGCCAAGCGAGACGCTTTGCCTGGGCGTCGCAGTGTCGGGCATGTTGCCAGAGTAAACTTTGACGAGTTTGTGGCACATTGATCAGCATATTCGGCTGAGCGTGCTTCCCGTTAAAGAACTTATTTTCATTGCCACATTACGTCAGCGTCTGCCTTTGCCGCGGCAGCAAGAAGATTAATGAGCGGCAGCGCTCGATGAGCCATGCTCACGATCGGCTCATCCGCATCCTTGTCCTCAACTGGCGAGGAGGCTTTTTCTGCCTCGATAGCGGCTGTTAACCGACTCAGGGCGGCAGGAACATCTGCCGCCAAAATCGCACCGGGCACGGTTGCGCTGTGTCCCATCATTTTCAGCAGGGCAAGCGCGACATCCCCGAATAGGGTGATGTCGGCATAGGCATTGGTCGTAAATGTCACAAGCATAGTGTTCTCCTCGAACGAATAATTAGTAATAGCTCTTATTATGTGCAGTCATTTTATGGATACCGGGCAAGCTGGAAAAATCGTAATCGACCAGGTCGCCGATATGTTCAATCGTTATATCAGCGGGCGGATAGGCTGCGATATTCTCTGGGTCGAGCGCGTAGTGTCCCTGGCGAGGGAATACGGTCGTCAGACGATCTACCCAGACTCTTTTCATTGCCGCCAGAATGCGCAGCTTGTCGTCCACCATGACGTAATGCCGAGCCGGGTAACGCTGTTCGACGTTATCGAGCATTTGCTCTTTGTGCAGGTAGATAAGCACCCGGCCCTCGACCGCGTCCCACAATCCCGATCGCTGTGCTTTGCGCGGCTGGAACACCACGTCGCCATCCGACAGAATCACCGTTTGTCCCCAACGGCCCAGATATGCAATGACGTCGAGCGCACCAGGGTACAAGCGATCGGCAAACGGATAGTCCATCAGAAATGAAGACATCAGCAGCAACCGCGGGTCATTCATGGCGCCGACACGGTAGCGTTGCAAGGTGCCCAGATAGTCCGCATAGCCGAGTTCAATACGTAGCGCTTCGAAAATCTCCCAATATCTGTCCCGGCTTTCTTCGCCAAACTCATGCGCAAGATGGCCGCCCAGATCGGCTATGATGCGATCGTTATCGAGCAGGGTGTTGTCAATATCCAGCAGGAACACCACTTCGTTTGCCTCTGTCATGTTGTCGTCTCCACCGGTATGGGATTGTGCCTGCTTCCGTCTGCCGCAATGAGCG
>DATBQC010000602.1:0-5336 GCA_036561065.1 Methylobacter sp.
TTTTTGCAATGGCTTAATGATGTGTGTCCTGATCGTCAAAAAATAGGGCTGTTTTGGATAGGTGATCGTGCCAGCTGCGCTGATTTTTATCGATAAGTATCCACCAGAAGCCCAGCCCAAAAAATCCCCATGATACGATGGCGGCCATGAAACGAAGCAAGGCTTGTTTCCAGTTGATGGGGTTCCTGTCCAGCGTGAGTACTTTTATCTTCCAAGCGCGCAGACCCAATGTTTGCCCGCCATGAGTCCAAAACCAAGCGTAAAACAAGAAGCTGACTAGTAGTAGATACAGGGGGAAAAAGAATTGTTGGGCAGTAAAAGCTTGGCCTGCATTTAAAGGAAGCAGCAGCGCAGTTGCGACAAACAAAACGGCGATCAGCAACAGGAGGTCGTAAACTATTGCTGTCAGTCGACGTAAAAAACCAGGCTTGGAAATGGGGGCGTTGCCTGGTTTTTGTGACGTATTCTTTGTTGGTCGGGCCAATTAAATTTTAAATAAGGCTAGTTTTTGACCAAAATACATGCACATAGCCATTAACGCTCCCAGCATTACGAGAGAAAATAAGAATGGCGGTCTATGAAACAGAAGAATGAAAAAATCTGTTGCAAAAAGGCTGGTTAACAAAGGTTGGTCAATTAAGCTATTAAGAATCTTTTTGAACATAACAATTCCAGTCAAGCACGCTAAATGTTTGTGCGAATGTTTAAAAAATGGTTATCTGATCTTTTATCTGGTGTGTGCAATAGGATCTAACTTAGAATTGCAGGTAAAAATCAGAGTGATGATTCTACTCCATTCAAAAGGGGAATGTAAAAGAAACTTGCCGATTGGGTTAGAATTCACTAGCAATGATATAATCAAAATAATTAGAAAAATAAACAAGGTGTGAAGATTATTTTAAACTTCTTAAAAAAAATTATTAAACCTGCACTGCGCAGGGCCGAAGTGCCGGCAAAGAATGCCGCTGAACCGGCCACTGCACGAGTCAAAATATATTCACGCGCGGAACATAATATTTCACGATCCCAGATCAGTGAGAATGCGCTGAAAGTTTTGTATCGTCTTCAAAAAGAGGGTTTCGATGCTTATCTTGTCGGCGGCTGTGTGCGTGATTTGTTGTTGGGGCGCGAACCCAAGGATTTTGATGTCGTCACCAATGCCGATCCTGACCAAGTCAGAAAGGTGTTTCGCAATTGCCGGTTAATCGGGCGCAGGTTTCGTTTGGCGCATGTGCATTTTGGCAGGGAAATCATTGAAGTTGCCACTTTTCGAGGGGCGGGAGAAGAACAAAACGACCAGCAGATGCTCAACAAGGAAGGGCGATTATTGCGGGATAATGTCTACGGCACGATTGAGGAAGATGTTTGGCGCAGGGATTTTACCGTTAATGCGCTCTATTACAATATCAAGGATTTTTCGGTAGTGGATTATGTCGGCGGCATGGCTGACCACAAAACCGGGACGCTCAGGCTGATCGGCGATCCAGAAATGCGCTTTCGTGAAGATCCTGTGCGCATGCTGAGAGCGGTACGATTTGCCGTTAAACTAAGCTTCAAGCTGGATACTGAGTGCGAAAAAGCGATACACAACGATGCCCCGTTATTGGCCGACATACCGTCCGCCAGGCTTTACGATGAAGCGATAAAGCTGTTTTTATCCGGCTATGCGTTGCAAACTTTTGAAATGCTCAGGCATTACGGTCTATTTCAAGTGCTGTTTCCGGCTACGGAGAACAGTTTGGCGGTAGAAGAAAACGGTTTTCCCCGATTGTTGTTGATTAAAGCGCTGGAAAATTCCGATAACAGAATAGCCGAGGGTAAAACGATTACGGCTTACTTTTTATTGGCGGCCTTTTTGTGGGAGCCGGTGCGGATGCTGGCCAAGGCAAAAATGGCGAAAGGCGAGGTTGAATTTGTTGCCTATCAGGATGCCGCCAGTGAGATTATCGCAAGGCAGATTAGAAGTACGGCCTTGCCGCGTCATATCAGCATGGCTATGCGCGAGGTTTGGAATATGCAGCCCAAATTTAATGCCCGTATCGGTTCCAAACCCAGTCGTTTGATCGGACATCCCCGCTTTAGAGCCGGCTACGATTTTTTGCTGTTGCGTTCCGAGACCGGAGGCGCCGATCCCGAGTTGGCCGAGTGGTGGGCCAGGTATCAGAATGCCGATGAGAATGAACAAAGAAAAATGACCCAGCCCCCTAGGAATCCCCAAAATAAAAAATCTGGGCGCAAAAGAAGTTATCATCGAAAGGGCAAAGACAGTGCTCCAAAAACAGAGTCGTAAAGTATTTGGCTATGAAAAAACCGGAAACTGAGTGGGTGACGGCTTATATAGGCTTAGGCAGCAACCTTGCAGACCCAGCCTTGCAAATAAAATCAGCGCGCACGGCAATAACGCAAATAGCCGGGGTCAAGGAGTTGGCATTTTCCAGCTTGTATCATAGCCCGCCCATGGGGCCGCAGGATCAGCCAGATTACGTTAATGCGGTAATGTGTATTGCAACCGAGTTGCCTCCACTGGATTTATTGCGCTGCCTGCAACGCATCGAAAACGATCAGGGGCGAGTCAGGAAAGATCAGCGCTGGGGCGCAAGAACGCTGGACTTGGATGTGTTGATCTATGGCGACCGGATTATCGAGCTGCCTGATTTACTCGTACCGCACCCGGGCCTGGCTGAACGGGCTTTTGTCCTGTATCCCTTGCATGAGATCGCTCCGCAGCTGTTGGTGCCCGGAAAAGGCCATATTGCCGATCTGCTTGCCAAGTGTCCTTTGAATGGGCTGAAACGGCTGGATTGATTTCCACCCAAGCAAAGCCTATATCCATCTGAATACAATGAACCAATATTCTTCCACCGCTACGCTAAAGCCGTTGTCGATTATCGATCTGGCCGCCATGAAACAACGCGGCGAGAAAATATCGTGCTTAACCGCCTACGATGCCGCATTTAGCGCATTAATCGACAAGGTTGGCGTTGATATGATGCTGGTCGGGGATTCACTGGGCATGGTTATCCAGGGTCAGGCTACCACGCTCCCGGTCATCATCAGGGACATGGTCTATCATTCGCGGTGCGTCAGCAAGGCCAGGCAGCGGGCGTTTATCATTGCCGATTTGCCGTTTATGACGTATCCGACGCCTGTCATCGCGGCTAAAAATGCGGCCCGATTAATGCAAGTAGGCGGTGCGCAGATGGTTAAGCTGGAAGGGCCGAGATTTGATTGCGTCAGTTTCCTGGTAGAACAGGGCATTCCGGTTTGCGGACATTTAGGCTTGTTGCCGCAGTCAATCAATCAATTGGGCAATTACAAGGTTCAGGGCAAGGAACAGGCGGCTGCCGAGCAAATGCTTGCTGATGCCTTAAAATTACAGCAAGCGGGAGCAGGGCTGCTGGTGTTGGAGTGCGTCCCGGCAAGCTTGGCTAAAGACATCAGCGCACAGTTAACGATTCCCGTGATAGGCATCGGAGCCGGTGTGGACTGCGACGGACAGGTGCTGGTGCTTTACGACATGCTCAATATAGGCACTGGCAAGCGTCCGCGTTTTTCCAAGAATTTCATCAGTGATGCAGCGAATATCGAGGACGCCATCTATGCCTACCATCAAGCAGTCAAGCAGTCCCTGTTTCCGGCTGCTGAACACAGTTTTTAAGACTTATGCAGATAGTTAACACCGTATCGGAATTGCGCGGCGCCGTTAGAACGTGGCGCTCCGCAGGTCAAAGCGTTGCATTGGTGCCGACGATGGGCAATCTGCACGCAGGGCATCTGGCGTTGGTCAATGAAGCACGAAAAAAAGCGGATCGGGTGGTGGTCAGTATTTTTGTAAACCCGACTCAGTTTGGTGTAGGCGAAGATTTTGAGACCTATCCCCGTACCGAGCGAGAAGATCAGCAAAAACTCAACGCAATCGGCGCGGATTTGTTGTTTCAACCGGCTGTTTCAGAGGTTTATACGCCGGATGCCAAAACGTCCGTGTCGGTGGCGGGTCTGTCGGAATGGTATTGCGGCGCGTCCAGGCCTGGGCATTTTGACGGAGTTGCGACAGTGGTTTGCAAGTTATTCAATATGGTGCAGCCGGATATTGCCTTATTTGGCTTAAAGGATTTTCAACAGTTGACGGTGATACGGACAATGGTCAAGGATTTGAACATTCCTGTTGAAATAGTCGGTGTAGAAACGGTTCGGGAGGCAAACGGTTTGGCGATGAGCTCCAGAAACGGCTATTTAACGGTCGAGGAAAAAACGGTCGCCGTAAAGCTGTATCAAGCTTTGTGTGCTGCGCGTGATGCTGTTTTGGCAGGGCAGTCTCATCAGGAGACAGAGCGCGAAGCGTTGCAGTTTTTACAGGAATTCGGTTTTACGCCTGATTATTTTAGCGTGTGCAGGGCAAGCGATTTAAAAAAAGCAGGTGCGGATGATAAGGAGTTGGTTTTGTTGGCGGCGGCGCGCTTAGGCAAAACCCGGTTAATCGATAATATTTATTTTTCCAGATAAGCAGTAGCAGGATTTATACGGTTTGGAAAATGCTAAAAGTTGATGCATTGTTGCTAATAATGGATAATGCGCGGTTCTCAAGGGTATTTATAGTGTTTTATTATGCAAATCACGATGCTTAAAGCGAAATTACACAGGGCTACTGTGACTCATTCGGAATTGGGTTATGAGGGTTCTTGTGCGATTGACAGCAATATTCTCGATTTATCGGGTATCAGGGAATACGAGCAGATACAGATTTACAATATCAACAATGGTGCGCGTTTTACGACTTATGCCATTCGTGCCGAAGCAGGATCGGGATTGTTTTCAGTTAATGGCGCGGCTGCCCGTCTGGCGTGTCCCGGCGATTTGATTATTGTTTGCGCATTTGCAATATTGGATCAAAAGGAAGCGGAAAGCCATAAACCTACTCTGATTTATTTTAATGAAAAGAACGAGGTTCAGCGTTCAGCCAGTTCCATTCCCGTTCAGGCCGCTTGATTGCCCGCCTTCCGCGCGTTCAATTTAGAAGGCTATAAGGCTTTGTGGCGGTGATTCCTGGTTTTTTGCGCCGGTTGTTGTCAATCTCCTACATCCCCGTAAGCAGAACTGCCGCTAAAAGCGGCAGTAACAGCGGGGTAGCTTCTTAAGTCTGCCGCTAAAAGATGAGGCGGTGTACTAAAACACTCAGTATGTGCTTTTAGACGCGTAAATTTTATTGTTCGACTTCAGTCAGCGTTATATTTTGCACTATTTGAGTAAGCACTTTTTGTAACCCTATTCTCTTTGCGCTGTTAATTACCAGCGGAGCTCGGATGACGCCTTTGATAGTAGGTTGATCGGTTGTAGCC
>DATBQC010000603.1:0-1768 GCA_036561065.1 Methylobacter sp.
GCGTTCACACCCTTGGGCCAACAAATCTCGCTCTTGGGCCTCCAGACCGGCGATTTGGTCGGTGGTGGAGGTTCTGGCGTATCCAATCAGCATCGTTCCTTTTCCTATCACTAACGTCTGGAACATTGTGATACGATTCTATCAAAACGTCAATTTGGATTTTAGTGATAGGCTTTTAGGGGTCGTTCCGCCCCTGTCACTGGGGCATGGTCTAATGGTCGGCAATCAAACTTTTGGTGCTTTGGGAAATCGCCTTGATTGTGCCTCAAATTGTTGGTCACGAGTCTGAACGTCGCAATGATTGAAAAGAAATCATGACCGCTTGGGGAGCAGCCAGTTGAGCTCAAAGCACTATCTGCCATCGAAGGTGGCGACCTATCTCAAGCGACTTTTGATGGAATATAAAGCCGCCGAAGACGGAATAAAAACACAAATCATAAACGAAGCTAGAGCATTTGTGATTGAAGAAACGGATTACGATAATTGGAACGGGGGCACCTACGGTCACGATGTTGTCCTGTATCTTCCTCTTGACGTATTTAGCCTATTCAGAATTTCTCAACAGAACGGAATTGAAGCGAATATTTGTTCCGATTTGAATACGTTAGCTACGAACATTGAAAATGAATTTTTCCATGCTGTACGGTTAGAAATCCGGGACGAAGATGCACCGGGCTATCAACGAGCTATCGGCGTAACGGATCGACCAACAATTAATCCTGATGGCCTGTCGATATGGAAACCCGGGTTGATTCGCATGTTTATCAGCCATCGCGATGCTTACAAAAAACAGGCCAAATTATTAGCGGACTCTCTAGAACCTTATGGTATCAGCTCCTTCGTTGCTCATGAAACAATTGAGCCGACAAAGGAATGGCGATTGGAGATTATGAATGGGTTGCAAACTATGGAAATCATGTTGGCCTTCGTAACTGACGATTTTTGTGCAAGTACTTGGACAAATCAAGAAGTTGGTTTTGCGCTCGGGAGGGGTGTGCCCGTTGTTTCGCTAAAAGTGGAAAAGAAAGACCCTCCCGGTTTCATAAGTCATGAGCAAGCTCTAAGAGGGATACTTCTTAGTCCCGAGGCCTCTGCAAGCAAGATACATAAATTGCTAGGCGAAAAACTTGGTCAAAAAGACCGTATTCAAACTGGACTTGTGAGCGCTTTTAATGAATCGCCGAATTGGTCCGAGACGACGATCCGTTTTGATAGAATGTCTGAATATATTGAGAAATTGAGCGACGCGGAATTATCTAGTATTATAGATAGTTATTCCAAAAATGATCAATTACATGGAGCTGCATATCTTAATAATCGATCTGACAGGTTGCGGAAGTTTTTGGCTAAAACAACAAGAAGGGATTTCATAATTAGCGGAAGAATGATAAAAGACGCAAAGCTACAAAATGCTGACCACAAGGAAGAAGACATACCATTCTAGATGACCGCTACTACGATTTGTTTTTATAATATGATTATCATGTAATTTAATATCTTATATCCGTCACATAAGTTGTCGCTGAATGGGTTTTTTGGGGGTCCGCGTCCAATTAATAGGCTCCCGTTGGTAGATCATGATCGGGTATCGCCGAATCGGCGTCGATACGGTGATCGGGGTTCGCGTCCGGAACGGGGATGGCGGCGATGGTGATGGCTCCCCCCGTTTTATGACTTCGATCAAGGGTCGCGGGAGAAAAAAGAATCAGCTTGGGCGTGAGCGATACCTTAGAACACCACGGGAACAGTTTCCCCCAAAATTCCCCCA
>DATBQC010000604.1:0-2983 GCA_036561065.1 Methylobacter sp.
GTCTCGCTCACGGCGACAGCCGATTCACTGGTGCTGGCGGATAGCTGGGTGGTGGAGGAGACGATCTCGCTGGCCGCTAGATCCAGCAGGTTGGCGCCTTCGGCCAGCCCGCGTATCTGCGTGCGCAGGTCTTCGGTCATCTCAGTAATTTTCACTGACAGCACGCCGAGCTCATCTTTACGCGAGCTCAATACCATAGGCACTGTTAGATCGCCCGCGGCAATCCCGGATACAGCCTGTGCTATTTCACGGATTGGATTTGCGATTGTGGTATGCAACCGCATTGAAATAGGCAGAGTAAGCAGCAACGAACCTATCATTACCAATAGAATGATTCCGCCATAACGCACCAGGCGTTCCGCCAGTGGTTCGATACTAGCCCGCAGATATACCGTGCCGACTTGTTCTTGGCCATGTTTGATTACCCATGACACCGTCAACTCATCCCTATCAAAGTGTTGGCCAGGGAGTTCCGTATGTGTTGGTGGAGGACGAGAATCCGCCCGGCTACGAACGTAGCTGGCGAAGAGCATGCCATTTGCGCCGTATAAGCCAGCCGTGACAATTTCAGGATTAGCTTCAAGCGCATTCAGATATTCCTGTGCCGCCTTGGGGTCACTAAACTCAATGGCGGCGGCGGCGCTTTCTGCCAGAATCTCTGCCTGCACCGAGACTTCCTTTGCTTTCTGATCGCGATAGTTCAGGTTTTCGTATGCCACAATAATTGAGCCTGCCAGCAGCAGGGCAATCGCATTTGCCAGTACCGTCACCATCATCAGCCTGGTACGAATGGGTATATCCGTTAGCGCGCTCATTTATTGGCTTCCTTGAGTAGTTCTGCGTCTGACATTAAGCGCAAGGCTCATCAATTTGGAGCTGATAACCAACCCTTTTTGCGCTGCAGCCTCATCATCAATATCAAAACGCACACGATTATCTACAATGACAAAGTCAATGATTGCCGACCCGGTTCCGCCAGCATTACCTACTGTCAGGACACTACTGCCACGAACAACCTCAATGATCTGGGCACTATGTTGTGCCTCGGACCCATCGATGTAGAGGATGTGGCAGCCGGAATCTTTCTCCGCTGTTTTTAACCGGCGGATAACAACGCTACGGCCATTGATACGATTACTACCAACCACTTTGTCGAGCGTAGAACCGAATTGACTATCACCGCCCACGAGGCACAGGTTAAACGGGCTGGTTGCCGAACTAAAGGCCGCTGCAGGCCACTCGACATAGGAGCCGAACTTGTACAGAAAGGCTGCTTTGACGCCATATTCAATTGAATCTTCAGCTACCACGGCTTTGCAATGCAAAAGTACCATGGCCGATATCGCAACCAAGGTCACGGCACCACGCGAAACCAAGCATGTCGTGCATTTCTGCACTAGCCAGCGCAACACTGTTGGTTGCAATATTGAGGTCAGAATTCCCATCGTACCTTCCCGAAAATGCTGCGTTCGATTTCCTCTTGTGTTGAGTCAGGGAAACCGAATTCTGGATGATGGTCGTGCAAAAGATTTTGTCCAACAATGGAAAACTCGAGTTTCTTGGTGGGACGCCAACCTAGACGGATGTCCAATTCGGTATAACTTGGCACGGTTCCGGCTTTCGATCCGGAATTGTTGTGCAGTGTGTCTACCCAGCGTAGATTTGCGTCCAACTCTATATTTTGCGGCAAGTTCATGGAAGATCGGAGTGATGCTTGCCCTCGAGGATCCGAAGTTTCATTAAGCGCGTTTGTAAAATCTACTTCGCCCGGTTTTACGCGAATATGCTCTTGCAGATAGCTGTAGCCGAAATGTAAGCGCCACCAATCAAGTACTTGGTAATTGGCGCTAAGTTCAATGCCGGAGGTTTCACCCTCCAGATTGTTATGGAAAACAATAGGCAGGCTGAAAAGAGCGGAGGGGGTCGGGGTCGTGCTTCGCACATGATCGTAGTCATTGTAAAAAGCCGAGATTGAGGTAAAAACCTTAGGGCCGAATTGAGCTCGGTAGCCTAATTCATAAGCAATCACCGTTTCTGAAACAAAATCGGGATTACCGGCCAAAACATTCTGTGGAAACGGTGGAGGAAAACCGGTGGGGGTTTGTAGGCCCCGATCAAGGCGAGATGGTGTCCGAACCGCGCGCGAAATAGCAGCCCATAACATTTGATTATCCGCAAAGCTCCATTGCAATCGGGTGCTTGGTTCTATCTCGAAGCCGGTAAAATCATTGTGTTCAAGCTTGGTACCAATGGTAAGAGAAAGCTTCTCGTGTAACTTGATCTCGTCTTGAATAAACCCGCTATACAAGCTCTGATCTAGATTTGAGGGAAAAACAGCTGTTGTTGGCGCATTGCCCACGACATCATGGGTGAATCGATAACCCAGTCCCCAGACAATTTTATTACGTTCGTTCAAGCGGAAACGATGTTGGAAATCCAGATCGTAGGTATCAAGGTCATCTGTCAATTCTCCAGCAGGGGAAAAGAGAACTGCGGGTTTAGGAAGGGAAAAATGTGTTTGGTCATAATAGAGCTGCAAACTCATATCAGAATCATCTGAAAAGGTATGAGACCAGCGGCCTAAAATGTTGCTCCCTCTTATTCCGGAATCATTTCCTGAAGGGGTATTTTCGCTACCGCTGTAAACATCGCCTTGCACAGTAAACTTATTTTGCGCCGACGCGTCAGCATCAACACGAAAGCCACCTTGATTCATATTCCATGAGTCTGAAGCATCCTTTCCATTGGCAAACAACTGACTATCGTGGTCAAAATACTTGCCGTAGACCCGAAAAGACACGTTGGAAGCAAGCTTGCCGCCATAACGTACTCCAGTAGAGGTCTGTAACTGAGAACCCCCACTAGTCTCTAGGTAAGCTCCCTGGGTGTCTGCAGCACCTTTCGTAATGATGTTAATGACTCCATTCACTGCATTGGCACCCCAAAGGGTACCGCCCGGGCCACTGATCACTTCTATGCGATC
>DATBQC010000605.1:0-7805 GCA_036561065.1 Methylobacter sp.
TGATCGGTCAATTCATAACCCAGTTTTGCTGCAATTTCTTTTTGCCGGGCCTCAATAACCTCATCGGTGAATTCATCGACCTTGCCGCACTTCACACAGAGTATGTGATCGTGATGCGAGCCTTTATCCAATTCAAAGACAGAGTTGCCGCCTTCAAAGTGATGTCGGGTCACCAGTCCCGCCGCCTCAAACTGGGTTAAGACCCGATAAACCGTAGCCAAGCCGATTTCTTCATCCTCACTCAGCAGAATTTTATAAACTTGTTCTGCGGTTAAATGGCGATCATTAACCTGCCTTTCTAAAATTTGCAGAATCTTGACCCGTGGCAAAGTCACCTTCAGGCCTGCATTCCTTAAATCATGGGTTTCCAACATTAATCTCCGCTTGTGCGTTTTATACAAAACTCGCCCATTGTAGCCTTTTTTTGGCAGACTGCGCATGACAGTTTTATAGGATAATCCTTTAACATCCTGTATGATTTTATATTTTCAACACATCCGCAGCCTCCAATGAGAAAGCCGCTTTTTGCTTTAAACCTATCCAACAGTCGCCTTACCTCCTGCGTCCTTGCAGTCTTGGCAAGCCTGACACTCGCATCGTGCACCACCATTCTGACCAACCTGCCCGGCGTCTATACCGTAGATGTCCAGCAAGGCAATATCGTCGATCAATCTATGATCGACCAACTCAGACCCAACATGAACAAACGTCAGGTGCTGTATATAATGGGTTCAGCTATGCTGGTCGATTTTTTCCATCAGAACCGCTGGGACTATCTCTATTCGGCGCAAGTTGCGGGCGGAGACAGGCTGCAAAAAAGAATTTCATTATACTTTGATAACGATCAGCTGACCGGCGTACAGGGCGATTTCAAACCCAGCGAAGTTCCGGTCATCAAAACATCGGATGAAACGACAGTGGAAGTGCCCAAGCGCGATCTTGAAAAAACCCTGTGGGAAATGATCTCCGGACTGTTTGGCTTTGACGGCATTGATGACTCGCCTAAGTCTGACAAATCGAAACCATCATCGGAGACATCAAAGGATCAACTGCCGCTGTAGGACGGTTTCACTTCGTGCTCTAACGGGTCTCGTAGCAAACCGTCAACTGTCGCACAACGCCCGATGTCAGTCTTGCGGAATTGTGGTGGATTGCCTGCGGCGAATCCACCTTAAAGCGTTAGGCACGTAAAATCTCTCGTTCCCACGCGCCGCGTGGGAACGCAGTCCAGGCGCGCTGCGCCGCGAATCACAGCCATTCCTTAAAAACAGGCACCAGCCCCTCAAGCCCGGCATAATCCCTAGCACTGGAATACCGCCAATACATAGGATCATCCACATATCCCCGTTTCACCGGATTTTGATGGATATACTCCAGCTTTTGCCGAAGCACCTGTTCGTTTTCAATAAGCTGCGGATGCGATCCCTCTTCCCAGCACTGATAATCCCTATCCTGCCGTTTATGATCCTTGCGAAAAAACGCCAGTTGCTGCAACAACCGCTCGGCGCGGCATTCCTTCAGGTGGTCGATCAGTTGCCGCGCCGTGTAAGACTTGAAGTGAGGCAATTCGATTGCCAGATTCTCTGCTTGTACAATCATGTGCAGGTGATTTTCCAGCATGACGTAGCCGTATATTTTCCAGCCGTTTTCTTCTTGTCTGTAACGCAGTGCGTCAAGAATTATGTTTGCGGTTTGCGGACGGGTGAATAGCGGTATCCAGTTCAATACCGTGCAAGTTAAAAAATGCGGCGCTTTTTCATCGCAGATTCGGTAGCGGTTACGGCCCATAGTGATTGATCCTCGTGGCGCAGTGCGCCGTGACTGCATTCCCACGCGGCGCGTGGGAACGAGGCAAATTCACAAGACTGCTCTATTGTTCTACATCAGGTACATAGGGTGTCGTCGACTGCATACTGATATTAGTCTGTGAAAGCCCACGAATATACGCCGTCTCATCACCAGCTAACCATGACTCGACGAGTAAGTGACCCTTTTCTGAGAGACATAGGCGTAAAGCCGTTGTTGGCGGACTGGTAGGGGGGCTATCTTTTCCATAGCGCACACCAACAGAGAATTGTGATTCCGCTATCTTGACTAGATCAGCTGCAATAAGTCCTGCGAACCTTAAAGCTCCATCACCTGTGTACCAAATATTACTTACAGAAGGTTTAGCAAGATAGAGTAAAAAGTCCATGCTTTCTTTGTTGAACGCGTGATTGAGTGCATGAAGGATGCCTTTCCAATAGCTAATCGCAGATCCTGGAATATACCCTTGTGTGTGCTGGTCGTGACAATGGCCGCAAAGAGCAATGAGATTAGTCGCTTCATCCTTTCCCCCATTCTTCACCCAAATCATGTGATGAAGCTGGAGCGTAAGAATATTACGACATGTCGGATTCGCGCACTTATAACCAGCTTCACGAAGAACCTCATCGCGAATCAGTGGGGAAATTTTTTTACGTTTTTCGTTCATGCTATATCGAAGGCTAACTGATTATGTAGATCGGATTAGGACGACAACCGTAACGACATTGGTTATACGACCAGTTTATAAAGTTCTGTCGGGCAACGAAAAGCAGTCGCCCGACCTACCCGGCTGCCTAACTTATAACTTCCTAGCAATCCGCGTATCCGGCATAAACTCATGCTCACTGCGAGTGGCCATTTCCTCATAAAGCGCCCATTTCTGGTCAACCACTTTCTGTGCAAAATCCATCAGCTTGTCGGCTTGCTCAAGATTAGTGCGTCTTAAGCTGCTGTAGCGGGTTTCGTTATAGGCATAATCCCTCAGTGGAATAGTCGGGCGCAATGAGTCCAGCACAAACGGATTTTTGGCTTCGCCGCGCAGGGTCGGGTTGTAGCGGTACAGCGGCCAGTAGCCGGATTTTACGGCCATTTCCTGTTGCTCCAGGCCGTTTTCCAGGTTGATACCGTGCGCAATGCAGGGGCTGTAAGCGATAATCAAAGACGGGCCGTTATAGGCTTCGGCTTCGCGGAAGGCTTGCAGCGCCTGCTGCGGGCTCGCGCCCAGCGCAATTCTGGCGACGTAAACATTCCCGTAGGCGATCGCTTGCAGCGCCAAGTCTTTTTTCGGCGTTACCTTGCCGCCCGAGGCGAATTTGGCGACCGCACCTATCGGCGTGGACTTGGACGCCTGACCGCCGGTGTTGGAATAGACTTCGGTATCCATGACCAGGATGTTGACATCCGAGCCGCTGGCCAGCACTTGGTCGATGCCGCCGTAACCAATGTCATACGCCCAGCCGTCGCCGCCGATAATCCAGATGCTGCGGCGCACAAAATGATCGACTATCGACAACAATTCCTTGGCCTTGTGATTGCCCAGTTTTTCCAGTTGCTGACGCAATTGGGCAACCCGTGCGCGTTGTTTACGAATGTCACTTTCTTGGCTTTGCGGCGCGACGAGTATTTCATCAACCAGCGTTGCATCCAGTTCATCTTTTAATTCTGTGACAATCCTTCGCGCCATAGCGACATGCTGATCGGTCGTCAGCCTGTAGCCGTAGCCGAACTCCGCGTTGTCTTCGAATAACGAGTTGGACCAAGCCGGGCCTTTGCCTTCGGAATTTTGCGACCAAGGCGTGGTAGGCAGGTTGCCGCCGTAAATGGACGAGCAGCCGGTGGCGTTGGCCGCCAGGATGCGGTCGCCGAATAACTGACTGATCATTTTCAAGTACGGGGTTTCGCCGCAGCCTGAACAAGCGCTGGAGAACTCGAACAGCGGTTGCAAAAACTGTACCCCTCGCACATTGGAGAAATCGACGCGGGCGCGGTCGTTGTAAGGCAAGCTTTCAAAGAAAGCCACGGCGGTTTTCTCTACTTCAAAATGCTCGGCCTTGGGCGTCATGTTGATGGCTTTGATGTTGGCATCTTTTTCTGATGAGGCCGGGCAGGCTTTTACGCACAAGCCGCAACCGGTGCAGTCTTCCGGGAAAACTTGCAAGGTGTAGCGGGTGTCGGGGAAGCCATGCGAGGTGACATTGGCGGTTTTAAAGCCTGCCGGTGCCTGCGCCAACAGGTCTTTTGCGTAGAACTTGGCGCGGATCGCAGCATGCGGGCAAACGGCCGAACAGTTGCCGCATTGTATGCACACATCGGATTCCCATATCGGAATATCCTGCGCGATATTGCGTTTTTCCCATTGCGTGGTGCCGGTTGGATAAGTGCCGTCGACAGGCAGAAAACTGACCGGAATCCAGTCGCCCCGACCTGCGGTCATTTCTGCGGTCACTTCCTGAACAAAGCGCGGCGCCTTGGCGAATTTTCCAGGGCCGGTATCGGCAAGCGCGGTGACTGTTGTTGGCAACGTTACTTTTTCCAAATGTGCCAAAGACTGGTCTATCGCCTCAAAGTTTTTCTGCACGACTTCAGGGCCTTTGCGGGCATAGGTTTTTTCGGCGTATTGCTTGATTTTCTTAATGGCCTCGTCTTTGGGCATAACACCGGACAACGCAAAGAAACAGGTCTGCATCACGGTGTTGATACGTCTGCCCATGCCGGTTTGCCGGGCGACTTTGACCGCATCGATCACATAAAACTGGATGTCTTTGTCGATCAGTTGCTTTTGCACGAGCCTAGGCAAATGCCGCCAAATATGCTCGGCATCGAACGGGCTGTTCAACAGGAATGTTGCGCCCTGTTTGGCACTCCCCAACATATCGGTGGTTTCGATAAAATTGAAGTCGTGGCAGGCAATAAAGTTGGCCGATTCGATCAAGTAAGGCGCTTTAATCGGCTCCGGTCCAAAACGCAAATGCGATACGGTTTGCGATCCGGCTTTTTTTGAATCGTAAACGAAATAGCCTTGGGCAAAATACTGCGGTTCGTTGCCGATAATTTTGATGCTGTTCTTGTTAGCACCGACGGTGCCGTCTGAACCCAGTCCGTAAAATACTGCCCGCACCACGTTGTCCGGCTCTATATCCATATGTTCCGTTACCGCAAGACTGGTGAACGTCACATCGTCGTTTATACCGACCGTGAAACCGTTTTTCGGTTGTTCGGCTTGCAGTTCCTGATAAATCCTGGCCACCATGGAAGGCGTAAATTCCTTGCTGGACAGGCCGTAACGGCCGCCAATAACCTTCGGCATGGTAAGAAGCTGTCCATTGGCAAAGGCCTGACTCAACTCGGTAATCACATCTTTATACAACGGTTCGCCGCTACTGCCAGGCTCTTTGGTTCTGTCCAATACCGCAATGTGTCTCACCGATTCAGGCAATGCCGATAGAAAGTTTTTTGCGCTGAATGGACGATACAGGCGCACGTTCAGCACGCCGACGTTCTCGCCTTTTGCATTGAGTTTTTCTGCGGTGGCGACAGCGGTTTCAATGCCGGAGCCTATCATGATGATAATGCGCTCGGCTTTTTCTGCACCGAAGTATTCAAAGGCTTTATAGCTACGGCCGGTGACCTGCTCAAACTGTTTTAATGCTTCATCGAATATCTCTACAGTGCGCTCATAATAAATATTCGAGCTTTCGCGGGCCTGGAAATAAGTATCCGGGTTTTGTGCTGTGCCTCGCATCATCGGCCGGTCGGGATTTAAAGCCCGTTCCCGGTGCGCAAACACCAACTCGTCGTCGATCATGGCCCTGATTTGCTCGTCTTCCAGCAGGGTGATTTTGTTGATTTCGTGCGACGTCCTGAATCCGTCGAAAAAATGCAAAAACGGAATACGCGCTTTTAAAGTAACGGCCTGAGCGACCAGCGCCATATCGTGGGCTTCCTGGACATTAGTGGATGCCAGCAGCGCAAAGCCGGTCATCCGTACGCCCATCACATCCTGATGGTCGCCGAAAATAGACAGCCCCTGCGTCGCTAACGAACGCGCCGCGACATGGATAACGGTCGAGGTCAGCTCACCGGCGATCTTGTACATATTGGGGATCATCAGCAACAATCCCTGCGATGCAGTGAAGGTTGTTGCTAACGCGCCGGTTTGCAATGCGCCGTGCAAGGTACCGGCAGCGCCCGCTTCGCTTTGCATTTCGGCAATAGTCGGAATGCCGCCCCATAAATTGGTTTTATGTTCCGTCGTCCATTGCTCGCAAAACTCGGCCATGGTGGAAGAAGGAGTGATTGGGTATACGGCGCAGACTTCGTTGGTTCTGTACGCAACATAGGCAGCCGCTTCGCCGCCATCGATAGTAACTTGTTTGGTCATGGTGAATTTCCTGGCAGCGGGGCTTATTTATCGATCATATGGATGGCAGCGGTCGGGCACTGCAAAGTACAGGCCGTACAGCCGGTGCAAAGGGCATAATTCACTTCGTAGTATTTACCTTTGCCGAGCTTGATAATAGCCCCTTCAGGACAAGCGCCGTAACAACCGTCGCATTCGAAACAGTTGCCGCAGGAATAACAGCGACTGGCTTCATAAGTCGCCTCGTCCTGAGTCAATCCACCCAACACTTCATCGAAGTTTTTGTTGCGCACTTGCGGCGACATTGTAGGTTGTTCCGACTGCTCCGCATCGGTGCTATACCAAAGGTTGAGTTCTTCATGCAGAACGATGTGTTTCTTGCCGGGATGCTGATATTGAGTTCCGCGCAGGTAAGCGTCGATATTCCGGGCGGCTTTTTTGCCGTGTCCGGTAGCGATGGTAACGGTGCGCAAACTGGGTACCATGTCGCCTCCTGCAAAAACGCCTGCTGCGGCGGTCATCATGTTGTCGTTAACGGCAACCACGCCGTCGCTTTGCGCTTCAATTTCCGGAAAGGTTTTTAGCAACTCGGAATCGATATTTTGCCCCAGCGCCATAATCAAGGTATCGGCTTCAATGATTTCAAACTCGCCGGTGGCTTGCGGACGGCCCTTGTCGTCCAGGGCCATAATTTCAACCTGAATATGGCTGCCATCAATACCGACGATGGAGCGCAACCAGTGAAACACCACACCTTCTTCCATTGCTTCGGCAGCTTCAAAATCATGTGCCGGCATATTTTTACGGTCACGCCGGTAAATGACTATGGTTTCCGCACCGAGTCGTTTGGCCGTTCGCGCCGCATCCATTGCGGTATTGCCGCCGCCATAAACGGCGACCCTTTTGCCGATTTTGGACGGTTTTCCCAAACCGATGTTGTGTAGGAAAGTGACCGCATCCCTAGTATCGCTTTCACGGTATAAGGGAATATCAATCGAACGTCCAATATGGGCGCCAACGGCCACAAAAACCGCGTCAAATCCCCCTGCTTCTTTTTCCGCTTTCAAATCTTCAATTTTCCGGTTCAGCGTGATCTTTACGCCCATGTCTTCAATGCGCTTAACCTCGGCAGCCAACACCTCGCGCGGCAAGCGGTAGGATGGAATACCAAAATGCATCATACCGCCCGCTATCGGTTGCGCATCCCTGATTTCAACCTCATGCCCTAATCGGGCAAGATGGTAAGCCGCCGACAAGCCGCTGGGCCCTGCCCCGACCACCAACACGCGCTTGTTGGATTTTTCGCCTACGATTTGCGGCGTCCAGCCCTGTTCAAAAGCCATGTCACCCAGAAAGCGCTCAACCGCATGAATGCTGACCGCACCGTCTACAGCTACCCGATTGCAGGACGATTCGCAAGGATGGTAGCAAACGCGGCCATGCACGGCGGGCATCGGGTTGTTTTCCAGCAGACTGTTCCAGGCTTCCTGATAGCGCCCTGCCTGGGCTAAATCCAGCCAGGCCTGAATATTCTCACCGGCCGGGCAGGCATTATTGCAAGGCGGCAGATAGTCTTCGTAAACCGGCATTCGTCGTTGCTGCGGCCCGGTGCCGGTGCTTAATGTCAAATCCGGTGGAG
>DATBQC010000606.1:0-3023 GCA_036561065.1 Methylobacter sp.
GTACCATCAAGTATTCGGTATCAACAACAAGAGGAGTATTTTTTAATTCTTAATCCCAATCCCTTTATACAAAAGGTAAAGGCTAAACAAGGTCAAGGTAACAATGAATCCGCCGGTAATGATAAAACTCAGCTGAATGTCAATATCGGTCACGCCTATCAGGCCGTAGCGAAAGGCGTTGATCATGTACAAAATGGGGTTTCCCATCGAGATGGACTGCCAAATGCCGGGCAGCATATCGACCGAATAGAACACGCCTCCCAGATAGCTTAACGGCGTCAGTACAAAATTAGGGATAATCGAAATGTCGTCGAAACTCTCGGCCAGTATCGCATTGATAAAACCGGCCAACGCAAACACGGTGGCGGTCAGCACGGCTATGGACAGGGTAATCGCGATATTATTGACTTTAATATCCGCAAACAGCAGGGATATTAAGGCCACCACTACGCCGACCAGCAATCCGCGGATAATGCCGCCGCTGACATAGCCGCCCAAAATCACCCAATTGGGTATCGGAGCAACCAGCAGCTCTTCGATATTGCGCTGGAATTTTGTCGAGTAAAACGAAGACACGACATTGGCGTAAGAGTGGCTGATCACCGACATCAAAATAATGCCGGGAACGATATAATCCATGTAGCTGGCGCCGCTGATGGTGCCGATGCGGTCGCCGATCAGCTTGCCGAAAATCAAAAAATACAGCGCGGTGGTGATCGCAGGCGGCAGCAGGGTTTGCGGCCAGATCCTGATAAAGCGGAATATCTCTTTGATAACGATGGTTCTAAAGGCAATGGAGTAATTCATCGTTTATCACCTGTAGGGTTTGAGTCGATCAAATCCATAAATAACTGCTCCAGCCGGTTAGTCTTGTTTTTCAAACTGATGACTTCGATATTCTGTGCACTTAGTTGGCTGAACAGCTTGTTAAGTCCATGCTCTTTAGGCACGGCAACGTTAAGCATCTTGTCAGTCAGAAGCTCAATATGGCAGCCTTCAATCACCGGTGCAGCAGTAATGGGGCTGGCCAGATCCAGCACAAAATGCTCCACATGCAGCCTTGCCAGCAAGCTTGCCATATCGGAATTTTCGACGATCCGTCCGTGATTGATAATCGCGATATTGCGGCACAGGCTTTCCGCTTCTTCCAGATAGTGCGTGGTCAAAATGATGGTTGTGCCTTGCTGATTGATTTCCTGCATCATTTGCCACATGGAGCGGCGTATTTCAATATCGACGCCTGCGGTCGGTTCGTCGAGTATCAATAATTTCGGCGCATGCACCAGGGCGCGGGCGATCATGACCCGGCGTTTCATGCCGCCGGACAAGCGCCTGGAAACGGTGTCGCGCTTGTCCCACAAATCCATTTGTTTGAGGCAGTATTCGGTGCGTTGCAGGGCTAGTTTATGCGGCGTGCCGTAATAACCGGCTTGGTTGAGCAAGATGCTTTTGACGGTGTCGAACTGGTTGAAATTGACTTCCTGCGGAACCAGACCGATGCAGCTTTTGGCTTTTTCCCGCTCACGTCGTAAATCATGTCCGAAGATACTGACCGAACCGCTGGATTCATTGATCAGCGAGCTGATGATGCCGATAGCCGTAGACTTGCCGGCACCGTTGGGGCCCAGCAAGGCGAAAAAATCACCGGCCTCAACATCGAGGTTGATGCCTTTTAAGGCTTCAAAGCCATTATTGTAGGTTTTTCTAAGATTACGCAGGGATAATGCATTCATGCTGAAAGTAACACTTAACGGAAGCCTTTAAATAAGTTAAATTACGTAATCTCAATTACGCGTTGCATCCATATCCATAGGCTTGGATGGCTAAAACCGTGTAATTTTATCAGATATTAACATGCTTCATAGACAAAACTGGATAACTCGTGCTGAAGAAACCTCCTGAAATTGTTGCTGCTGTAGACTTGGGCTCTAACAGCTTCCACATGATTGTATGCAGTTTAACCGATGGCAATTTACAAACTCTCGATCGACTTAAAGAAATGGTCAGGCTTGCATCCGGCCTGGATAGCAGAAACTATCTCGACATCAATACTCAGAACAGGGCTTTGGAATGCCTGGAAAAGTTCGGGCAAAGAATCCGTAATTTTCCGCCGGAAAGCGTCCGCGTAGTCGGAACCAGCACCCTGCGCCAGGCTAAAAACTCGCAACAGTTTTTGGAAAAGGCGGAAAAAGCGCTAAACCATCCCATTCATATCATTTCAGGCATCGAAGAAGCCCGTTTAATTTATCAGGGCGTTGCGCACAGTTTAGGCAGCAAAGCGAACTTGCGGCTTGTGATGGACATAGGTGGCGGTAGCACTGAGTACATCATCGGATCAGGCGACACGCCTAGAATAAAGGAAAGTACGCCGATGGGTTGCGTACTGGTCAGCAATACTTTTTTTAGAGATGGCAAGCTCTCCAAAAATGCGTTCACTCAGGCAACTTTGTTCGCCGAACAGCAGCTTGAACCGATCCAGAAACAGTTTCAGCGCAAGAACTGGGACGAAGCCATCGGCGCATCAGGCAGCTTAAAAGCCATTGATAAAGTCCTTCAAGCCAAAAACTGGAGCAATAACGGCATAACCAGGGAAGGCCTTGAGCATCTGGTTGCCCACATCAACCAATGCAATCATGTTGGTGAACTTAATTTGCCGGAACTCGATCCTGAGCGTTTGCCGGTATTCCCCGGCGGTGTTGCGATTGTCTATGCCACTTTCAAAAGTTTAGGCATTGAGCAAATGACCGTTTCCGATGGAGCGCTGAGGGAAGGGCTGATCCAGGATTTATTGGGCCGGATTTACGATCATGATATTCGCTCCGCAACCGTTCAGGCTTTGGCGGATCGGTATCATACCGATAAGGAACACGCCGCCCGCATTAAGCGGACGATTAGCTATATGCTGGATCAATTGGGCGATGGTTTTTGCGGGCCTAACCATGAACATGTTGTGCAATTTCTAAACTGGGCCGCAGACCTGCATGAGATAGGCCATGACATCGCCCTCGGTCAGTATCATAAAC
>DATBQC010000607.1:0-2179 GCA_036561065.1 Methylobacter sp.
GGCTGCTTCGCGGCGCTCCAGAAAGCTCAAGCGAGGTCAGGAGCGATTTTGGCGGGAAATGGCGAACGCCGCTCATCGCCACCACCACGCCACTGGCGATCTTCAATCCGCCCCCGTTTTCACACGGTCTGCAAGAAAAACGCACCACGCGGAATAGCCGAGAAAATCAGGCGGTAGCGCGGATTCTGACCCTCAAAAAAAACAGCGCGCCGACATGCGGCGCGCCTTCGCAGCTGGTTCCACAGAACGTTTTTCGCATCCCTTACGGTAGCCACCCTCGCGCATTGGGCAAGCAGTGAGGGGTTCCTGTTAATTTCTTACCCGCGTGAGTGAACCCCGTATCTCCGGCAGGAAGGGGCATCCTTACTGCATTTGGTATCCGTACGCAGAAACCTGAATGCTCGATGCCTGTGTCCACGGGGCCGACGGAACAGCATCTAGGCGAAAGTCAACTGTTGAGTGTGTTCTGTTTACTTCAGTCATAGTAATAACCGTATTTTGTGGTTGTTTAATTGTAAGGATGTAGGAAACCATAAGTTGCATGTTACATATAAGATCATTGTCAACGCCAGTCGGGCCAAAATTTACATGAACAATGTCGCCAGGACGTTTCGTAGGAGTGCCTGGTATGCCAGTTGTCAGCAGAATTATCTTTGTACATTTCCACATTAGCCCGGGATTAAATTGTTGTACGTCATCCGCGCTGCACTGATTGCTCAGGGTTGCCGCGCACAGGATGCCGGCGGCAATTTTAAGGATGGTTTTGGTGGTCATTTTTCCCCCCAGTGGGTTGGGCCGCTGCCCTAACTGGCGGCAGGACCATTATTTCCGGCGGTAGCCAGTTTGATAAGGCGGCCACGGCTGGCAGCTTGAGGATAGCATCTTTGCTCGAAGCTCCGATGATTTTCAACGCAGGTAGCGCTGTCCGCCACTACGTGGTTGGCTATTGCAAAAATCAAGATTTTCGTTACAGCGATTTTGGCGCGAAAACGCGCGGTGTTTTGAGAAGTTGATGCGGCTCGTCAACTTCTCGCAAACGAGCGAGTTTCGAGAAGCCAAAGCTTCCGAGCCGGGCGGGGTGTCGTGCGTTTATCAACACTTTTGCAAAACGCGGGTTGCCTCGAAAATGACGGCCTTTTTGAGAGGGCGTTCGCCGCGCCCTTGCGCTTCTCGAAAACGAGTGAGATTGGTTAAGTGCCCTCCGGTTGGTCGGACAGCTGGCGGATTGGGATTAAGCGACCAGGCAAAGGAGAAAAATTATGAAAAGGGCCGACTGTGTAATCATTGCGGTTGGGATTTGGATATTTGGTTTCCTAGCTATCGCAGATGCAGCTACAAAAAGGCAAAAAGCGCGGAGCTTGCCTACAGACAGTCGACTGACAGAGATAAGATTGCCAAACGGCGTGGCATCTAAAACGATAACAACATTTTTTTCTCAACCGAAGCTAATATAAAAAAGCGGCGGTAAAGTAAATATCGTAACGTGTGGTTCGCATATAAACGCAATTTGTTCAGGTAACTATGGTCCGCTTAGAAACTATTTCCCACACCAACATGATGTTGGTCCATTAGCTGAAGCAACAGTTTTTCAATACGGAGGGCCTGAAACTAGGACAAGGTGTATAGCTAGTCTAAAAACAAAGGGTCTTCCGGCGTGTAGTTTCGGGTGGCAAACTAGGTGTGAGGACACATGGATAGTAACGTGTACAGAGGCGGCGACGGACTTTATGCAGCATGGATATTACATAATAATGTATGGCCCGGAAGACATGGATAAGGGTCAGATTGAGTCAATAAAGGACTCGTGTCTTGTTTCAGTGGTAGCGATGATGGCCCCATATCTTCCAGAGATTGCTGCCGCGGATACTACGTAGACATATTTGCTAACATGAGGCCAGTACTTGAAAGTTCGCTAAAAGTATGTCTCAAAACCACGCAAATGCTTGGACGCATATGGCCTGCCGACGTAAAGGATTTCAGGCTTGAATTGGTCAGGCGCAATTTTTGGTAGAATTCTGGCGAATGAGAAATGCGCGGTCGGTCGCCCCTGTTTTTCAGTTGGCCACACCGCATAAGTCAACCAAAAACGCAATCCGACCATCCCTCTCAAAAACCTAGGTTTTCGAGAGAAATGGTCGGGACGGAAGAATCAACTGAAAAAATGACTTAAACGTCTCTC